>NZ_JBGCCP010000011.1:0-282083 GCF_041262705.1 Catenulispora sp. MAP12-49
CGACGAACACGACGCCAAGCCCTACCGCTGGACCTACGACGGCAGCCCACTCAAAGCCGCATGACCCCCGAAGGATCAATGCGGCGCTGCACTAGCCCTCCACGCGCCTGCGCACCCTGCCCAGGGTGCGCAGCACGGCGCGCTCGCCGAGCAGGAGCGGCACGGCCCTGCGGATCCCGGCGGTGCGGACGGCGCCGCAGCCCGCGAGCACGGTGGCGTCGCCGTCCGCGACCGCCGCGAACCCGCCGACCACGAACCGGTCCTGCATGACGCACCAGCCCTCGCGCAGGTCCACGGCGAAGCGGCCGCGGTTGCCGAGCAGGCCGGTGGCGACCGCCGAGCCGTCGGCGGCGAGCTCGAAGCGGCGGATGAAGCCGATCAGGTCGGGGATGCTGCGGTCCAGGTCCGCGAGGTACTGCCAGACGTGGTCGAGCGGTGCGCCGATGCGGAGCTCGCCGTAGGCGCCGGACGGGAGGGCCGAGGCCAGGACGCGCATGCGGCGGACGGGGTCGAGGTCCACTACGGGCCAGCCGCTCGGGCTGCCGGCGCCACCCTGATTGCCGGCGCCGCTCTGATTGCCGGCGCCGCCCGGGCTGCCGGGACCCCCCGGGCTGCCGGCGCCACTCATCCCGCTCGTGCCACTCATCCCACTCATGCCGTCCACTGCTTCCGGAACGCCGCCTTGGCCCGACTCAGCCGCGACTTCGCCGTCCCCGCCGACACCTCGAGCACCTCCGCCGCAGCCCGCTCGTCCAAACCCTCCACCTCGCGCAGCATCAGGATCGCACGGTGTTCCGGCGACAGCCGGTCCAGCACGTCGCGGACATCGACCGCCAGCTCCGGGCTGCCCGGCGCCGGAAGCTCGGCTAGCTCCGCCGGCTGCTGGCGCGCGCCGCGCTGCGCGACGCGGATCGCCTCCCGCACCGCGATGCGCCGGACCCAGCCGTACAGTGCCGCCGGCTCGCGGAGGTTCCGCAGGTTCTGGAACACCGCGATCAGCGCCTCCTGCGCGGCGTCCGGTGCGTCGGCGAGCGCGATCGGTGCGCACAGGCGGCCGACGTAGGGCGTCAGCTCGTCCAGGAGGCGGGTCATCGCCAACGCGTCGCCGCCTTGAGCGGCGCGGACCCAGCGGACGGCAGTAGGCGGGTCCGCGTCTGCGCTCACGGGCTTGATCGTACCGGCGGCGCGAATAACCGCTTGCGCACTGTCGAGCAGCGTGCCAAGGTCGTGCGCATCGCCGACCGCGTCGGTCGCCGATCGAGTTCTCCTGGAAGGGGGTGGGGACAGTGACGTTTGCCGTCATTGCCGCGCGCGCGGAATCCCGAGCCTTTTACCTCCTTTCCTTTTGGAGAACACCCCAGTGCCTAAGCACTCGCAGTACCTGAACGACGATTCCGAAGACTTCGAGGACACCTCCGCGCGCCCCGAGCGTATGCGTCGGCGTGTCGACGAATCCCTCGCCAACCCGAACCGCAAGGGCCGCCTCACCCTTGAGGAAAAGGGCCGTCTCGCCATCGAGCGCGAGAACGCGGACATGGCCCCGCCCGAGGGCGACCGCTGGTCCAACTGGCCCGACGCCGGCCACGGCCCCGAGCCGCGTCCGGAGTGGGTGATCACCGAGCAGGGCGCCTGCGACCACGAACTCGGTGTGCTCAAGACCGGCAAGGAAGCGGACGTCTTCCTGCTGCGCCGCGTCGTCCCCGACACCGGCGCCGAGGTCACGATGGCCGCCAAGCGCTACCGCTCGAACGAACACCGCAACTTCCAGCGCGACGCCGGCTACCTCGAAGGCCGCCGGCTGCGCCGTACCCGCGACATGCGCGCGATCGAGGGGCGCACGTCCTTCGGCATGAACCTGATCGCCCAGCAGTGGGCGATCGCGGAGTTCGGCGCCCTGTCCGACCTGTGGCAGGCCGGCGTGCCGGTCCCGTATCCGGTGCAGCTGTACGGTTCCGAGCTGCTGATGGAGTTCGTCGGCGACCCCGACGGCACGGCCGCGCCCCGGCTGGCGCAGCTGCGCCCGGAGCCCGACGAACTGCTGGACTTGTGGGAACAGCTGGTCTCGGCGCTGCTGGCGCTGGCCGAGCGCGGCCAGACGCACGGCGACCTGTCCCCGTACAACATCCTGGTGCACCACGGCCGGCTGGTCCTGATCGACCTGCCGCAGGTGGTGGACGTGGTGGTGAACCCCAGGGGCCGGGAGTACCTGTCCCGGGACGTGCACAACGTCGCCAAGTGGTTCACCGCCCACGGCCTGCCCGAGCACTTCGCCGACCCGGCGCGTCTGCTGGAGACACTGGCCGGCGAGGCACGCCTGACCTGAAGAACCCTGACACCGAACCCTGACACCGAGCCCTGACATCAAACCTTGACACCGCGAGGCTGGCAGCCGGGGTCCGCGACAAGCGGACCTCGGCTACAGTCGCTGCAATGTCCGAGCAGACCTGGGATCCCTCCGAGACACTGCGCCGCACCCTGTGGATCGGCGGCGCACAATGGGCCGGCAAGTCGACGGTCGCCCGCATCCTCGCCCACCGCCACGGCCTGACCGCCTACCACTACGACTACCACGACGCCCGCGGCCACCAGGACCGCCGCATCGCGCGGCGCGTGGCCCTCGGGCAGAGCCCGGAGAATCCGCCCCCTGACACCGTCTGGGTGCAGACGACGCCGGAGGCCATGGCCGCGCAGACTCTCGCGGGATTCTCCGAGCGCTTCGCATGGGCCCTGGACGACCTGCGCAGCCTCTACTCGCCGAGGCCGATCATCGCCGAGGGCTGGGGCCTGCGCCCGGAACTGGTCGCGCCCCTCCTGGACACCCCAAACCGGATGGCGGTCCTGGTCCCGACCGAGGACTTCCGCCGCCACCAACTCAGTACCCTGCCGCGCGCCGCCGCGATGGGAACCCACACCAGCGACCCGGCGCGCGCCCAGACCAACCGCGTCGCACGCGACCGCCTGATCGCCGAGGACGCCGTCCGGCAGGCGGTGGCGCATGGGATCCGGGTGATCGGAGTGGACGGCTCGCGCGACGCGTTCGCGATCGCCGACGAGGTCGCGGGGTGGTTCGGGGAGGCGCTGACCGGGACCGGCTGATTCTGCTCGGCACAACACTCGACACAGCACTCGATACAACACTCGATACAACACTCGACACAACGCCAGAGCGCCCCCTGCGATACTGGCTGCCTGTGACCCACTCCGACCTCGCAGCCCGCATCCACGCCGCCGCCCACCTGACCGGCGACTTCGTCCTCCGCTCCGGCCGCACCGCGACCGAGTACTTCGACAAGTACCGCTTCGAGGCCGATCCCGTCCTGCTCGACGCCGTAGCCGAGCGCATGGCCCCGCTCGTACCGGCCGGCACCGAGGTCCTGGCCGGGCTGGAGATGGGCGGCATCCCCGTGGTCACCGCTCTGGGTCGGCACACCGGCCTGCCCTGTGCCTTCGTCCGCAAGACCGCCAAGGCCTACGGCACCCGCCGGCTCGCCGAGGGTGCGGAGATCGGCGGTCGCCGGATCCTGATCGTCGAAGACGTGGTCACCAGCGGCGGTCAGATCCTTTTGTCCACCGAGGAATTGCGCACCCTCGGCGCCGATGTGCGCGAGGCTCTGTGCGTCATCGACCGCGGGCAAGGGGGTGCGGAAGCTCTGGCGGCGCAAGGGATCCGGTTGCTGTCTCTGCTCACGGCCGACGATCTGCGCGCCTCCGTGGCTTCCGTCACCCCCGTGGCTTCCGTAACTTCCGAGGCCTCCGAGGCCTGACCCTCACCCCGCCAGAAACCGCGCGAACCCCGCCGTCTCCACAGTCCCGCCGTCCGGCAGGACCGCGTACGCCTCGAACCCCGGGCGCTCCTCGACCCACTCCAGCCCGCGCTCCGGGCCCATCGCGAACACGGCCGTGGCGTACGCGTCCGTGTGCGCGATCCGGGTGCCGATCAGGGTCACCGAGGCGAAGCCGGTCGCCGGTTCGGCGGTGGCCGGGTCGATGATGTGCGCGCCGCGCTCCGCGGTGCCGGAGGTGGCGATGGCGAAGTCGCGGCCGTTGACCAGGACCGCGTAGCGGTCCGAGTGCAGGGGGTCGGTGATGCCCACGGTCCAGGGGCGGCCCAGTTCGGCCTCGCCGCGGGCCTGGACGTCGCCGCCGCCGACGATCAGGTGGTTGCGGGAGCCGGCGGCGGTCAGGAGGCGGTCCACCTCCTCGATCGCCCAGCCCTTCACCCAGCCGCTGGGGTCCAGGCGGCCGGCCGGGTAGGCGCTGAAGGCGCCGTCGGTGTCGGCCTCGACCTCGGCGCAGCGGCGCAGGACCTCGGCGATCTCCGGGTCGCGGTCCACCGCCTCGCCGCGGGCCATGCGGCTGACCGGGCTGTCGGCGCGGTAGGTCGAGAACTTCGCGTCGATCTCGTGCAGGCGGGACACGGCCGCCGGCAGGCCCGCGCCGTCGTCGGCGACGATCGAGAACACCGTGCCCATCACCTGCTCGACGTGGCGGACCGTCATGCACCCGCCTTGTCTATCGCGCTCTGCAGCGACTGCTGGTAGCCCTGGCTGGTGTACGTCGCGCCCGAGACGCCGTCGATGTTCGCGCTCTGCGCGCTCATCGCCTGCTGGTTCAGCTGCGGGATGGCGTAGCTGTTGATCTCCTGGTCGCGGCCGGTCTCGGTGGGGTACTCCAGCACCTGGATCTGGGTGATCTTCTTGCCGTTGAAGGTGACCGCGAGCTGCACCGGTCCGTAGCGGGTGTCCGCGGCGTCGCCGGTGACGGTCTTGGTCGTGGCGGCCGGGGCGGGGGCCGAGGACTTGGGCGCCGCCGGGGCCGAGCTCGGCGCCGATGACTTAGCCGATGACGGAGCCGATGACGGCGGCGAAGACGTCGAAGGCGCCGATCCGGACTGGGGCGAAGACCCGGAAGAACCAGAGGCCCCCGAGGAACTCGGCGCACTCGGCTGGTTCCCCGCCGCATCCGACTGGTTGATCGTGAAGTTGTTGGCGGTCCCCTTGCTCGCAAGCGGCGTGTCGCTGTGCGGCTTCAGACCGAGCAGCAGGACGACCCCCGAAACGGTCGCGGTGCCGGTGACGATCGCGCGTCGCATGGAACGCCCCTCTCTAGAACTCGAAAGACTCGTGGTGGATGTGGGAGGCGGGCACCCCCGCCTCCCGCAGCGCGGCGATGACCGCCTGCTGCATCGGCTCGGGCCCGCACAGATAGACGTCGTGCGCCTTCAGGTCCGGCACCAGATTCATCAGCCCGCGCGGGGTGAGCGTCTTGCCGTGCCGCCGTCGGCTGCCGACCAAGTACACCAGCCGCGCGCCCCGGTCGCGGGCGATGTCCTCCAGCTCGCGCCGGAAGAGGATCTCCCGGTCGCTCCCGGCCCGGTAGAGCAGCGTCAGCCGCCCGGGCAGGGTCTCGAACAGGGCCCGGACCGGCGTGATGCCGACGCCCGCGGCGATCAGCAGCACCTGCGGCGAGCGGGCCTTGTCCTCGGTGAAGGCGCCGTAGGGCCCCTCGGCCCGCACCTTCGTGCCCGGCCGCAGCCGGGCCACCGCCGAGCTGTGGTCGCCCAGGCTCTTGATCGTGAAGCGCAGGTAGCTCGGGTGCGGCGCGGCGGACAGCGAGTACGGGTTGGCCACCCATCGCAGGTTCCGGGTCTGGAACTGGAGACGGAAGAACTGCCCGGGCCGGGCGTTCAGATCCTCCAGCCGCTCGCCCTTCAGGATCACCGAGTAGACGCCCGGCCCCTCGGCCACCACCGAGTGCACCCGCAGCTTGTGCCGCCGGTCGCGGACGTAGGGCATCCACAGCCGGAACCAGCCGAGCGTCAGGGCCGCCAGCACGTAGTACGCGCTCCACAGCGTCTGCTCGGGCTGCACCGACAGGTCGGCGCCGTTGACGATCTGGTGGCTGAACGCCAATGCGATCGCCAGATAGGTGGCCAGGTGCAGGTAGTACCAGGTCTCGTAGCGGAGCTTGCGCCGGGCCACCCGCGCCGAGACGACGCCGGTGCCGAACAGCAGCAGGGTGCCCAGCGACCCCTTGATCATCTCCGGGTAATGAAAGATGATGTCCACACCCTCGGAAACCACGCCCTTGCCATCCGTGAGGGCGTATCCCCAGATGATCGTGACGACGTGCGCACTGACCAGGAAGACCATGTACCGCCCGGCCAGCGCGTGCCAGCGCGCCAGCCGGTCGCTGCCCACCCGGTGCTCCAGCACCGGGATCCGGGCCATGAGCAGCAGCAGGACCGGCGCCAGGTAGCCGGCCAGCAGGCCGGTGATCCGGCCCGCGCCGTCCAGCCAGCCTGCCGCGCCCACGACGCTGGCGGTGGCGTGCCACCAGGCGGCCAGCACCGCGGCGGCGCCGGCCGCCATCAGCGCCAGGGCCAGCCGCGGGACGGTCTCGGGCGAGGTTCTCGCGCCGGTCGGCGCGGTGTCGCGGGACAGTGCGGTCGTGCTCATGCGACCGAGGTAAACAGCCCTAGCTTTGAGTTTCCTCAGAACGGCGTCCGTTCGAGAGGAATCCTTAGCCAATCTTCACGCTGGATGTGGACGATGGCCGCCATGCCTGCGAATATCGCGAACCCGACGGAACCCTGGCGTTTCCTGGTCGTCGACGACGAGCCGGACCTGGTGGAGGTCGTCTGCGGCGCGCTGCGGCACGAGGGCTGGGACGCCGTGGGCGCGCACGACGGCCGGGAGGCGGTCTCGGCGGCGGCGACCTACCAGCCGGACGCCGTGGTGCTGGACATGATGCTGCCGGACATGGACGGCATGGAGGTCATGCGGCGCATTCACACCTCCCGTCCCGAAGTGCGCGTGTTGTTCCTCACAGCGCGCGACGCCGTGGAGGACCGGATCGCCGGGATCGCGGCCGGCGGCGACGACTACGTGGCCAAGCCGTTCAGCCTGGACGAGGTGGTGGTGCGGCTGCGCAGCCTGGTGCGGCGCACGGCCCGCGGCCGGACCGGCCGGGCCGCCGGACCGGACTGCCTGGTCGTCGGAGACCTAGTCTTGGACGAGGCCGCGCGGGAGGTGACCCGGGGCGGCGAGCCGATCGAGCTGAGTCCGAAGGAGTTCTCGCTGCTGTGGTTCCTCATGCGGCACCCGCGCCAGGTGCTGAGCAAGTCGCAGATCCTGGCCGAGGTGTGGTCGTACGACTACGGAGGGCAGGCGCACGTCGTGGAGCTCTACATCAGCTACCTGCGCAAGAAGATCGACGCCGGCCGCCCGGCGATGATCCACACGGTGCGCGGCGCGGGGTACGTCATCAAGGCCGCCGCTCCATGACCCTCGTCGACCAATGAGGCGGCTCCGGCCGCGCACGCTGCGAGGACAGCTGACGCTCGGGCTGGTGGTGCTGCTGGCGGCGATCTTCGCCGGCGTCGGGTTCGGCACCACGGCCCTGCTGCGCGGCTTCCTCGTGACGCGGCTGGACCAGCAACTGACGGCGGCCGGGCCGCGCTACGCGCAGAGCCTGGAGCACGAACTGGCCGCCGCCGACACCCGCGGGCAGGCGCAGGGCACCTTCGGGGCCCGCGCCGACGACGGGGTGGTGACCCAGGTCGGCGTGGTCGACGGGACCAGCTCGACCGGCGACAACACCGGCCAGGTCCGCCTGTCCGCGGCCGATTCCCGGGCCCTGCTCGCGCTGCCGCTGGACGGCTCACCGCACACCGTGCGGCTGTCGGCGCTCACGGACTACCGGATGCGCGCGGTCAACGGGGCCGACGGCGACGTCCTGGTCACCGGCCTGCCGCTGTCCCAGGTCTCCGGGCCCGTGCGGGAGCTCGCCGAGGCCGAGATCGTACTGTTCGCCGGGGCCGTGGTGGCCGCCGCGCTCGGCGGCGCGGCGTGGGTCAGGCTGGCGCTGCGGCCGCTGGACCGGGTGGTCACCACCGCCGAGCGGGTCAGCACCCTGTCGCTGGCCAGCGGCGAGGTGGCGCTGGACGTGCGGGTCCCGGACACGGACCGCGACTCCGCCCGGGGGCAGGAGGAAGTGAAGCGCGTCGGCGCCTCCCTGAACCGCATGCTGGGCCACGTCGAGGACGCCCTGGCCCGGCGCCAGTCGGTCGAGCGCCGGCTGCGCGACTTCGCCGCCGACGCCGGCCACGAGCTGCGCACCCCGCTGGCCTCCGTCCGCGGCCACGCCGAGCTGGTGCTGCGGCGCGGCGGCGAGCTGCCCGACGACGCCCGGCACGCGCTGACCCGGATCGAGGCCGAGTCCCGGCGCATGGGCACCATCGTGGACGACCTCCTCCTGCTGGCGCGTCTGGACGCGGGCCGGCCGCTGGAGTCCAAGGAAGTCGACCTGACGCTGCTGGTGCTGAACGCGGTGGACGACGCGCGCGCCGCCGACACGGCCGCCGATACCGACACCGGCACAGACGCGGACGGCAACAAGGGCAGCGACGCGGCGACGGCCAGCAACGACGGCCGAGCCCGCACCCGCCACGAATGGCGCCTGGACCTGCCGACCGACCCGGTGACCGTCCTCGGCGACCCGCACCGGCTGGCCCAGGCGGTGGCGAACTTCGTGACCAACGCCCGCGTGCACACCCCGCCCGGGACGCTCGTCACGGTCGGTATCACCGTGCACGCCGGCCGGGTCCGCCTCGCGATCGAGGACACCGGGCCGGGACTGCCGCCGGACCTCGCGGACCGGGTCTTCGACCGCTTCACCCGCGGCGACCCGGCGCGGGCCCGGAGCTCCGGGAGCACCGGCCTGGGACTGGCCATCACGCGCGCGGTCGCCGAGGCGCACGGCGGACGGGTCGGGGTGCGGTCCCAGCCGGGGCGGACGGTCTTCGAGCTCGTGCTGCCGGAGCAGCAGCCCGAGAACCAGAGACGGCACAGGGCCGGTGACAGCACATGGCTAGAGTCGGCACCATGACCGTCGACCGCACCGCGCATGTCAATGGCCTGAATCTGCATTATCGAGAAACCGGCCCGGCGGACGGAACACCGCTGATCGCGGTGCATGGGCATCCGAGTACGGCGCATGTCTGGGACGAGACCGCGACCGCCCTGGACGGCTGCCACGTTTTCGCCCCGACTCTGCGCGGATACGGCTCCAGCAGCCGTCCGGGTGAATACGGGTTCGCTCTTTGGCGTGACGACGTATTCGGGTTCGCCGACGCGCTGGGAGTGGACGAGTTCGTCCTGCTCGGCCACAGCATGGGCGGCACGGTGTGCGCGCTCGCGGCCTCCCGGCATCCCGAGCGACTCAAAGCCCTGATCCTGGAGGACACGGTCCCGCCGAAGGAGGGCATGGACCTCCCGGCCCCGAAGCGCATGGAGGAGGAGCCGCCCTACGACTGGGACGTCCTGCCCGCGGTCTTCGACGCGATCCGCTCGCCCGACCCGGCGTGGTGGCCGGACCTGGCCCGGATCACGGCTCCGACGCTGGTCGTCGCCGGGGGAGCCACGAGCCATGTCCCGCAGGACCTGCTGGCCGAGGCGGCCGCGCTGATCCCGGGCGCCAGGCTGGTGACGCTGGAGGGTGCGGGGCACACGCCGCACCGCGACGCGCCCGACCGGTTCCTGGCCGAGGTGCGGGGCTTCCTCGGCGAGCTGGGGCTCACGCCGCGCTAGGTTCGCCGTGGGCGCACGCCCCGCCAACCCGCCATGGGCTTGGCCTCACGCCGCGCTGGGTTCGCCGTCGGCGCACGCCCGCCAACCTGCCATGAGCTTGGCTTCACGCCACGCTGGGCTCGCTGTCCTTCTCTACCCCGGCCCCTGCCCCCGCCGCGCCACCGCGATCCGGGTCGGCGTAATGCCGCAGGAACAACTCCTCCAGCGTCGGCGGCCGGCTGGTCATCGACCGCACTCCCGCACTCCCGAGCAGCACCATCAGCGCCGACAGGTGCTCGGTGTCGACCGCGCACTCCAGCCGCACTCCCCCGCCATGGCTCGGCCCCAGCTCGGTGACCCGTACCTCGTGCAGCCCGGCCAGAGCGTCCAGGCCGCCCGGCAGCCGCGGCAGCTCGGCGTCGACCAGGGTGCGCGTCAGGTGCCGCAGCTCGGCCAGCGTCCCGGACTCGGCGACCCGGCCGCGGCGCACGATGCTGACCCGGTCGCAGACCTCCTCGACCTCGGACAGGATGTGGCTGGACAGCAGCACGGTGCGCCCGCGCGCCTTCTCCTGGGCCAGGCAGGCCCGGAACTCGGCCTCCATCAGCGGGTCCAGGCCGCTGGTCGGCTCGTCCAGGACCAGCAGGTCGGTCTCGGAGGCGAAGGCCGCGACCAGCATCACCTTCTGGCGGTTGCCCTTGCTGTAGGCGCGGCCCTTCTTGCCCGGGTCCAGGTCGAAGCGCTCCAGGAGCTCGGCCAGGCGCCCGGCGTCGGCCTTGCGGCCGCGCAGCTTGGCGAGCATCGCCAGCACCTGGCCGCCGGACAGGTCCGGCCACAGGGCGACATCGCCCGGGACATAGGCCAGCCGGCGGTGCAGGTCCACGGCGTCGCGCCAGGCGTCGCGGCCGAACAGGCGCACCTGGCCGGAGTCCGGGCGCAGCAGGCTCAGCAGGATCCTGAGGGTGGTGGACTTGCCGGCGCCGTTGGGGCCGAGCAGGGCGTGGACCTCGCCCGGGGCCACCGCCAGGTCCAGGCCGTCCAGAGCCCGCGCGGCAGCCGGCCCGCGCCCGAACGTCTTCACCACGCCGGTGAGGGAGATCACATCCGTCACTACCCCAGCGTACACCCCATGATCATCACATATCACCGAGCGCGCCGATTGACGCACACCGCCGGAGAACTCCAAGATCGAGGTGACGACACAATCACACAAGGAGGCACGACGATGCTCGAATCCGAGCAGCCTCGCCCCACGCGGAGCGTCACCACCGTGGAAGTTCCGCGCGGTCTGGCCGGTGTCATCGTCACCGACACGAAAGTCGGCGACGTGCGCGGCGAGGAAGGCTTCTACCACTACCGCGAGTACAACGCGGTGGAACTGGCCGAGAAGCGGACCCTGGAGGACGTCTGGGTCCTGATGATCGACGGCCACCTGCCCGACGCCGCCGAGCGCGAGCGCTTCATCGCCGAGACGGTGCCGCTGCGGCACATCCCGGACAAGGTGAAGGCGCTGCTGCCGGCCATCGCCGAGGCGGTGCACGGCGAGCCGATGAGCGGCCTGCGCGCGGCGCTGCCGCTGTTGGCCGGGCAGCGCGGCATGCGGCCGATCTACGACATCGACGAGCAGACCCGCCGGGCGGACGCGTTGTTCATCAGCGCCCTGGCCCCCACGGTGCTGACCGCGATACACCGGCTCGGCAAGGGCCTGGAGATGGTGGAGCCCCGCGACGACCTGTCGTACGCGGCGAACTACCTCTACATGCTCAACGGCTCCGAGCCCACGCCCGAGCAGGCCCGCGCGATCGAGCAGTACCTGATCTCGACCGTGGACCACGGCTTCAACAACTCCACCTTCACCGCCCGCGTCATCGCCTCGACCGGCGCCGACCTGGCCGCGGCCGTGACCGGCGCGCTGGGCTCGCTGTCCGGCCCGCTGCACGGCGGCGCGCCGTCCCGGGCCCTGGACACCCTGGACGAGATCGGCACCCCCGACAAGGCCGAGGACTGGGTCCGCGCGCAGGTGGAAGCCGGGTCGCGGATCATGGGATTCGGCCATCCGGTCTACCGCACGGACGACCCGCGCTCGATCATGCTGCGCGGCGTCGCCCAGCGCCTGGACGGGGACCTGGTGGACTTCGCGGTGGCGGTCGAGGAGCACGTGCTCAAGGCCCTCGCCGAGCTGAAGCCCGGCCGCCAGCTCTACACGAACGTCGAGTTCTACGCCGGCGTGGTCATGGAGCTGTCCGGTGTCCCGCGCGACATGTTCACCCCGACGTTCGCCACCTCCCGGGTGATCGGCTGGTGCGCGAACATCCTGGAGCAGGCCCAGGACTCGAAGATCATCCGGCCCGCGGCCCACTACGCCGGCGTGCCGGCGCCGCAGCCGCTGCCGGAGGACTGACGATCCGCCGGAGGGTCGGCGGTTTATGACGGCGTGACGGCGTGACGGCATGACAGCCAGGGTTCGGAATCCCTCAGGGAATCCGGACCCTGATCGCGTCTTCGGGCCGTCTTCGGGCCGTCTTCGGGCCGTCTTCAGGCCGTCTTCAGTCCGCCGGCTCCCACAGCTCGATCCGGTTCCCCTCCGGATCGGTGACCCAGCCGAACCGCCCGACGCCTTCCATCTCCTGGACCTCGTCGGCGACGTCGGCGCCCTTGTCCCGCAGTTGCTGAAGCATCGCCGCGACATCGCGGACGCGGAAGTTGAGCATCACCTGCTGCGTCCGCGACCCGAAGTAGTCGGTCTCGGCCTCGAAGGCCGCGAACACCGTCGGCCCGGCCTGCGGCTGCCACAGGCCGTTCTCGTCGAGGTCCAGGCCCAGGCAGTCGCGGTACCAGGCGGTCTGGGCCGCCGGATCGGCGCTGCGCAGGAAGTATCCACCGATCCCGAGCACTCTTTCCATGGCGCCATCCTGCCAGCGGCTCACCCACAAGCGGTGGAACGGCTCACCGGGTGACTGGGTCACCGCAGCACTGGCTCACCGGCGCATCGGCTCACGGGCCGCCGGCTCACTGGCTGCCCACCGGCTCACTGGCCCACCGCCGCGGCGCGTCAGGACCGCTTGCGCCGCCGGCGCCGCCCGACGTTCACCGCCACGTTGATCACCATGATCCCGGCCCAGGCCACCGGCACCACCGCGGGCGTCGAGTTCGGTCCGCTGCAGGCCATGGTGACGGCGGTGCCGGCGGCCAGCGAGCCCAGCGCGGTCCAGCGCGCGGTCACCGCGTCGGCGATCTCGCCCTCGTCGCGGCGCCGGGAGCCCGACTCCGCCGCGCCCGCGCCGCCGGTGCGGGCCAGCACCTCGGAGTCGATCCGGCGCTGCATCCGGTCCGCCAGCGAGGCCGCGATCTCGTGCTCGTAGTCCGGCCCCAACTCCTTGCGGGCCGCCAAAGCCGCCGCGATCTCCTGCGGGGTCAGCTCGTCGACAGTCATGGCATGACGATATATCGCGGACGCTTCGGGGGAATCAGCCTGGCGAGTGACATACCAGAGGATGACGGTCTCCTCATCGAGGCGGATCGGACTCAGGGGCTTAAGGGCTCATCAGGGCCCTCCGACGGTGATCAGGACCGGAATTCGCTCGACCTCGTTATAGGAAATCCTGCGCGCTACTGGCCCGCCAGGGGGCACCCCGCAGGTAAAGTCACGGGGAGAGCTCAGTTCACACTGCGAGGAGTCGTGTAGTGAACACCCAGATCCCGCCCCGCCGCCCATTGCGCATCGCGAATTCATCGGGGTTCTACGGCGATCGTCTGTCCGCGGCCAGGGAGATGGTGGACGGCGGTCCGATCGACGTCCTCACCGGCGACTATCTGGCCGAGCTCACTCCCCTGTTGCTGCACAAGGCCCGCGAGCGCGGCGGCCCCGGCTACGCGCGCTCGTTCCTGGCGCAGATGAACCAGGTGCTCGCCTCCTGCCAGGAGAAGGGGATCAAGGTCGTCACCAACGCCGGCGGCCTGGACCCGGCGCGGCTGGCCGAGGACCTCCGGGCCCTGATCGCGCATCTGGGCCTGCGGCTGAAGGTCGCCCACATCGAAGGTGACGACCTGCTTCCGCAGCTGGCCGAGCTGCGCGCCAAGAACGTGCCCTTCGAGAATCTGGACACCGGCGAGCCCTTCCGCGACGCGGACGTTCCGGTCTCTGCCAACGCCTACCTGGGCGCCTGGGGCATCGCCGCGGCGTTAGCCGGCGGCGCGGACATCGTCGTCTGCGGCCGGGTCACCGACGCCTCGCTCGTCGTGGGCCCGGCCGCTTGGTGGCACGGCTGGGACGGCGACGACTGGGACGCCCTGGCCGGCGCGGTCGCCGCCGGGCACGTCATCGAGTGCGGCCCGCAGTGCACCGGCGGCAACTACTCCTTCCTGGACGAACTGCCCGACACCCGCGTCCCCGGCTTCCCGATCGCCGAGGTGGCCCACGACGGCTCCGCGGTGATCACCAAGCACCCGGGCACCGGCGGCGTGGTCTCGGTCGGCACCGTCACGGCGCAGCTGCTCTACGAGATCGAGGGCCCGGCCTATACGAACCCTGACGTCACCGCGCACTTCGACACCCTGCGCCTGACCCAGCAGGCCCCGGACCGGGTCGAGATGCGCGGCGCCAAGGGCATGACCGGCCCGCACAAGCTGAAGGTGGCGTTCAACTACCGCGGCGGCTTCCGCAACTCCGTCACGCTGGGCGTCACCGGCCTGGACATAGAGGCCAAGGCGGGCCTGGCCGAGGCGCAGATCTTCGACACCCTCGGCGGACGCGGCCGCTTCGCCTCGGTGGACGTGCGGCTGCAGCGCAGCGACAAGCCGGCCGAGCAGGCCCGCACCGACGAGGAGGCCACCGCCTACCTGCACATCACGGTCAAGGACCCGGACCCGGACAAGGTCGGGCAGGCCTTCACCGGCGCGGTGACCAGCCTGGCATTGGCCGGCTATTCCGGGTTCCACCCCACCACGCCGCCCACCCGCGAGGTCGAGTACGGCGTCTACTGGCCGACCCTGATCCAGGACCGCCACGTGGACCACATCGCGGTGATGCCCGACGGCGAGCGCGTGGAGATCCAGCCGTGCCGCCGGCCGATGGGAACCGCGCTGCACCTGGACGCCGCGCGGCCGATCGAGCCGTTCTTCTCCGACGGGATGAAGCGGCTGGCCCCGCTCGGGCTGGTCTGCGGCGCGCGTTCGGGCGACAAGGGCGGCAACGCCAACGTCGGGCTGTGGACCCGCACCGACCGGGCCTTCGCCTGGCTGCGCGAGACGCTGGACGCCGAGACGTTCCAGAAGCTGGTGCCGGAGTCCTGCGACCTGCGGGTGGAGCGCTTCGAGCTGCCGAACCTGCGCGCGGTGAACTTCGTCGTGTACGGCATGCTCGGGGAGGGTGTGGCCTCCTCGACGCGGGCCGATCCGCAGGCCAAGGGGCTCGGGGAGTTCGTGCGGTCGCGGCTGGTGATGGTGCCGGTGGAGTTTTTGAACGGGTGAGGGGGGCGGGGTCCTGAGCGGTTGAGGGCCACGGGCTCCTGAGCGGCTGAGGGCGGCGGGCTCCTGAGCGGCTGAGGCGGCCGGACTAGGATCGGATCATGCGCTATCGTCACCTCGGCAATTCCGGCCTGCTCGTGTCCGTCGTCGGCCTGGGCTGCAACAACTTCGGCGGCCGCCTGGACGTGGCCGGCACCCGCCGCGTCGTGGACGCCGCCATCGAGGCCGGCATCACCCTGCTGGACACCGCGGACATGTACGGGCAGAGCAAGTCCGAATCCTTCCTCGGCGAGGTCCTGGAGGGCCGCCGGGACCAGGTGGTCCTGGCCACCAAGTTCGGACATCAGGGCTATGACATGGGCTACCCCCCGGCGGCCGGCGCGAAGGGCGGCCGGGCCTACATCCGGCGCGCCGTCGAGGCCTCGCTCAAGCGCCTGCGCACGGACTACATCGACCTGTACCAGCTCCACACCCCGGACCCGGCCACCCCGATCGCCGAGACCATCTCGGCCCTGGACGACCTGGTCCGCGAGGGCAAGGTCCGGTACCTGGGCAACTCCAACTTCGCCGGCTGGCAGATCGCCGAGGCGCACTACGTCGCCGAGCAGCTGAACGCCACCCCCTTCATCTCGGCCCAGAACCACTGGTCGCTCCTGGTCCGCGACGCCGAGACCGAAGTCGTCCCGGCCGCCGAGCGCTTCGGCCTGGGCGTCCTGCCCTACTTCCCCCTGGCCAACGGCCTGCTCACCGGCAAGGTCCGCCGCGAGACCGGCATCCCCGCCGACGCCCGCCTGGCCGGCCGGCCGAGCTGGGTCACCGAGGACCGCCTGGACAAGGTCGAGGCCCTGATCGCCTGGGCCCAGAAGCACGGCCGCAGCATCCTGGAGGTCGGGATCGCGGGCCTGGCAGCGCAGCCGGGCTGCGCATCGGTGATCTCCGGAGCCATGTCGCCGGAACAGGTCCAGGCCAACGCCGCTGCCGGGGACTGGGTGCCGAGCCGCGAGGAGCTGGCGGAGATCGATGCGATCGTGCCGGCGGGGGGTGGGGAGTAGGCGCGGTTTGGTTGTGCCCCTCGTTTCGCGTTGGCGGCCGGGGGTTGGCGCTGAGCAAGGGCGCGCACAGGGCCGAGTCACTGCGCACGCGTCATTGCTGGCGGGTGTCTGCCGCGTTTGGGCAAGGAGCCCTCTGTGGGATGCGGGATCCACCTGTCACACCGTGGTCGACACCCGCATGAATCACCTCTTGTCAGTCTCCTGTGATCCACTGGGCTGACAGCTCTGAGCCCTCGAGCCCCCGGTCCTCGACGTTCCGCTGCCCCCTCGCGTTCCTTGAACATTCAGCCGTTTCGCGGGTGAGCGCCAAGTGGCGGGGGTAGGTTCCTCCGGAATCAGGTGCCGGTCCGGCAGAGGGAGGAGCGGATGGATACCACCGTCGCGGTGAGGGGACGCGGTATCACCAAGGTTTTCGGTGATGTCGTCGCGCTCGATCATGTCGATGTGAGCATGGCGAAAGGCCAGATCCACGGCTTGGTCGGCCCGAACGGTGCCGGCAAGACCACGCTTCTGGGGCTGTTGTTGGGGTTGGCCGTCGCCGATCAGGGGACGCTGGAGATCTTCGGGGCGCCGGTGGGGCGGGCGTTGGCCGCGCCGGATGGGGTCTCAGGGTTCGTGGACGGGCCCGGTCTGTATCCGACGCTCACCGCCAAGCAGAACCTCGCCGCGCTCGTCGCGCTGCGGCACCGGGATGCGCCGAGCACCGGGGTCGACGAGGCGCTGGAGCAGGTCGGGTTGACCGCGGTGGCCGATGACAAGGTGCGCGGGTTCTCGTTGGGGATGCGGCAGCGGTTGGGTTTGGCCGCTGCGTTGCTGACCAAGCCGCGGCTGCTGGTGCTGGACGAGCCGGCCAACGGTCTGGACCCGGCGGGCAAGAAGCACGTGCACGGGGTGCTCAACCGGTTGGCGGCAGACGGTGCCACGGTCATTCTGTCCAGCCACCGTATGGATGATCTGGAAGCGCTGTGCTCCGAGGTCACCATCCTGTCGACCGGACGCGTGGTGTTCTCCGGGCCCCTGAACAAGCTCTCCGACGAGAACCGGGAGCTGGACTACCGGCTGCGTGTCTCCAACACCGCCGACGCGCGGACGGTCGCGGCCGGGACGCCTGGGGTCGGCATCGTCGAAGGCTCCGACACCGTCGCACGCGGCGACACCGAGGTCATCGTCGTCCGGGGACAGGTCGCGGCGATGGATGAGCTCGTGGCCCGCATCGTGCGCGCGGACATAGCGCTGCGCGAGCTGGCGCCGGTTGTCTCGCCGTTGGAAGCAGCCTTCCTCGCGCTGACCGAGCAGACCGCGGAGAAGCCTGGGGAGAGGCACACAGAGCAGCCCGCCGAGAAGGCAGAAGAAAAGGCGGCAGAGAAGTCCGCCCCCGCGACCAGCCAGCAGGAGGCCGGCCGATGACCGCCACCGTCACCGACAACCCCGCGCCCGCCCCCGAGGCCGAGATTCCGGTCGCTCGTCCGGTCCCGGTCTCCCGTGTCCTGCGCTTCGAGCTGACCAAGCAGTTCTCCGCCTGGCGTGTTCGGCTGCTGATTCTGCTGTGCTGGCTGGGGCCGGGCCTTCTGGTCTTCGCGATCGACCAGCAGAGCACCTTGCCCTCCGACACGCTGTTCGGCCGCTGGATGCACGCCACCGGGTGGGCCGGATCGCTGGTGGCGCTGGGCTTCTGCGGGACGTGGGGCCTGCCGCTGATCACCTCCGTGGTGGCCGGTGACGTCTTCGCCTCCGAGGATCGGCTGGGCACCTGGCGGCACCTGCTCATCGCCATCCGCTCGCACCGCCGGATCTTCGCGGCCAAGGCTGTCGCCAGCCTCACCGTGATCCTGCTTCTGGTCGCGGGCCTGGCGTTCTCCAGCATCCTGGGCGGCCTGCTCGCCGAGGGCAACAACCCGCTGGTCGGCCTGGACGGCCACAGCCTGGCGGGCGGGGACGCCGGCGGCAAGGTCCTGCTGGCCTGGGTCAGCGTGCTGGCGCCGACGCTGGCGCTGGCCGCGATCGGGCTGCTCGGCTCGATCGCCCTGGGGCGCTCGCCGATGGGCCTGCTGCTGCCGATGATCGTCGCGCTGGGCATGCAGACCGCGCAGATGCTGCCGCTGCCGGTGGCCGTCCGCCTGGCCCTGCCCGGCTACGCCTTCATCTCCTGGAACGGCCTGTTCACCGACCCCCAGCAACTCCAGCCCCTGCTGATCGGCATCGCCGTCAGCCTGGTCTGGGCCGTCGTCGCCACCGTCCTGGCCTACCTGCTGTTCCTGCGCCGCGACTTCACCAACCTCACCAACGACGGCGCCGGACGCAGGGTCCTGACCCTGGGCGTTCTGCCGCTTGCCGGCGTCCTGGCCGCGACCATGGGCGTCGTCGCCGTCGCGACCGGTGCCGGCGGCTCGGGGATCAACCAGGACAAGGTCCAGAAGTCGGTGGCCACCGCCTTCGCGCACCTCTATGTGCTGCAGGAGTCGGAGATGCACCGGCCGCCGCTCAGCGAACCGCAGTTGCACAGCTCCGCGTCGTGCCTGAAGAGCGAGGGCATCGGCACGCAGGAGGGCTCGGGCAACGACTGGCGCTGCACGGTCTCCTGGAACGTCCCGGGCGACAACATCACCGCGCAGGCGATCTACCAGCTCGACGTCACCGCGAACGGCCGCTACGTCGCCGACGGCGACGGCCCGCAGGAGGTCAACGGCTACTTCCTGATCGTCGCCAACGGCACCACGGTCTCCAACCCGCTGTGGCAGTTCGACGGCAACGTCGATCTGCTTGCCGCGCACTGAGCACCGAGGAAAGAAGAACCGGCCGGGTGCTCGCGCACCCGGCCGGTTCTTCTTTCGCTAGAGCATCAGCTCACGTTGACCGACGTGTCGTCGATGACGAACGACGTCTGGTACTCGGAGTCCTCGATCCCGGTGAACTTGAGCGTCACCGTCTGTCCGGCGTAGGCCGACAGGTCGAACGAGTGCAGCGAGTACCCGCTGTTGGCGTTGAGGTTCGAGTAGGTGTACATGTTCTTCAACACCGAGCCCGAGCTGCTCAGCAGCTGCAACTGCAACGTGTCGTACTTGGTGCTGGTCGTGGTCTCCGCGGTGTCGATGTGCATGTAGAAGTTGAACTTGTACGTCGTGCACCCCGCCGGCAGCGTCACCGTCTGCGACAGCGTGTCCGTGGTGGACTTGCCCCAGCCGTCGAGCCACGCGTCGTAGGTCCCGGCGTGCGGCGGCTCGGAGGTGCTGCTGTTGATCACCGAGAGCGGGGTGTGCGTCGAGGTCACCGCCCAGGGCGCCGGGTTGGTCTTCCCGTTCTCGAAGCCCGGGTTGCCCAGCAGCTGGCCGGCCGTGCAGCCGGTGCTGCCGGTCGGTGTCGCGCTGACCTCGTTGCTCTGCCCGCCCTCGCCGACGGGGTTCGACGCGGTCACGCGGTAGTAGTAGGTAGTCCCACTGGTCAGCCCAGTATCCGTGCACGTCAAAGTGGTGCCGCTCAGGCCGCTGCAACCGCCCGAGGTCACCAGCGACTCCGTGCCGCTGGAGGTGCCGCGGTAGACGCTGTACTTGGTGAGGGTCTCGCCGCCGGTGCTGGACGGCGCCTGCCAGTTCAGCGTCACCTGGTTGGTGCCGGGCGTGGCCGTCAGGTTCTGCGGCGCGCTGGGCGTCACGCTGCCGACCGGATCGGCGGTGACCGCGACCGTCGAGGTGGCCGAGTTCGCCGGGGACGCGCTGTCCGTCACCGTCAAGGTCGCTGTGTACGTCCCGACCGTGGAGTACGTGTGGCTCGGGTTCTGCGCCGTGCTGACCGCCGAACCGTCACCGAAGTTCCAGCTGTAGTGGTAGGCCGGGGTGCCGCCGGTCGCGGTCCCGGTGAAGTTCACCGCCAGCGGGATCTGTCCCGAGGTCGGCAGGCCCGACGCCGAGGCCGCCAGCGGGTTGCCGACCGCGCTCACGTTCACCGCGACCTGCGAGGTCGCCGTCTTCGCCGGCGAGGAGCTGTCGGTCACCGTCAGCGTCGCGGTGTAGGACCCCGAGGAGCTGTAGGTGTGGCTGGGGCTCTGCGAGGTGCTCGACGAGCCGTCGCCGAAGTTCCAGCTGTAGGTGTACGGCGCCGTGCCGCCGGTGGCCGAGCCGGTGAAGTTCACCGCCAGCGGTGCGTTGCCCGTGGTGGGGGACGCCGTGGCCGAGGCCGACAGCGGGGTCGAGCCCTGCACCCAGAAGTCCTCCAGCGGGTCGCCGAGGGCGGCCTGGTCGTTGGTGGTCATCGGGAAGGTGTTCAGGCCGATGTTGTCGTTCGGGTCGATGATGCCGGCCTTGACGTTCTGCATCGTCCGTTCCATCGCCGCGATCACGTTGTTGGTCGTGTAGGCGACGTGGCTGACGTACCCCTGCTTGACGTACTGCGACGGGCCGATGACGACCAGCGGCACCCGGTAGGTGTTGCTGACGTGGTCCGTGCCGTTGTTGCCGTTCTGGGTGTCGTCCTCGGTGACGATGATCAGGGTGTTGTTCTTGTACGTCGCGTTGTTCTCGATCGCGTTCACCACGTTGTTGGTCGCGGTGTCGTTGCCGGGGATGTCCTGGTACGTGCCCGGGTGGTCGTTGAACAGCTCGACGTAGCTGTAGGCCGGCAGGCCGTTGGTGTTGACGAAGTTGATGTAGTCGTTCGCCACGGTGCTGTCGGGGATGCTCTGGTTGGAGCAGGTGTACTCGTTGTAGTGCAGCTCCTCCGGGATGCTGGTGCCCGGACGGTTCGGCGGCAGGACCTCGAGTTTGCCGTCGGCCGGGTTCTTCCAGTAGCCCGAGCCACTGCTGAGCATCCAGTAGAAGTCACCGTTCATGACGAACGTGTACGGGCTGCTGCCGCTGCCGGTGCCGGTCGGCGCCGTGCAGGCGTTGGTGCCCTCGTCCGTGGGACCGTTGGTGTTGCTCAGGAAGCGGTCGAACTGCGTCCCGTTGGACGGGTACGACTGCTGCTGGGAGCTGGACTGCGACTGGGCCGAGAACAGCCACCAGTGGTTGGGGCCCGACGGCGGCTGCGTGCCGGTGCTGTAGGAGTCCGACAGCGCGTAGGTCTTGGCCAGGCTGTGCAGGTCCGGCACCGAGCTGATGTGGTTGGTGCTCTCCACCTGGCCGTTGCAGCCGGCCTGGATGGTGGTGGCGCAGTCGCCCAGGTAGTCGTCGAACGTGTGGTTCTCGCGGTAGACGATGACGAAGTGCTGGAACGGCGGGAAGTAGGGAGCCAGCGGGTTCACCGCCGCCACCGGCTGCTGGATCGCCGTGGCCGCCTTGCCGTTCGCGGCGGGCTCGTAGGTGATCCGGTTGTTCACCGCGAAGTCGTGCGGCTGCGGGAACTGCTTGTACTCCGCGCCCAGCGCCGCGAACTTGGCGCTGGAACAGTCGAAGTTGTCCGGCTTGTAGGTCTGCGGGCGCTGGCCTACCGGCAGGTTCTTGGCGTTGGTCGGGTCGGTGCTCGGGTTCCACCCGATGAGGGTGCAGGAGCCGGGGCCGGATGTCGGCCTCTTGCTCTCCAGACCCTGTGCGGCTCCGGTTATCCCGCCCACTATGAGGGCGAGGAACGCGGCGCCGGCGATCCAACGTTTCCGTCTGATCATTGATGCTCCCTGATTGGGGGATGTGGGGAACGGCGCGAAAGTGGCGACGGTATTGTCTAGGCGAATAAGGGTCCGGACAAGACTTGCCGAGGCACAGAACCCGCTGATAGCGAAGGCTTTCATTCGTCGTTGGTCCACAGTTGGCCTGATCCGCTCCGGCGGCCATCCAACGCGACATATCGCGTTCGGCGTCGTTTCCGGCTACACTGCCCGCATGACCTCCGCGCCCGAAGAGAACCCATTCGTCCCGGTCGTCGTCCCCGCCGCGGGTCCGGCGTCCCCGGACGTGCGCGCCTCCGACGCCGAGCGCGACGAGGTGGCGGCGATCCTCTCCGAGGCCCTGGCCCAGGGCCGGCTGACCAGTGCCGAGCTGGCCGAGCGCATCGACACGGCCTACGCCGCCAAGACCCGCGCCGAGCTGGTCCCGCTCACCGCCGACCTGCCGGCCGACCTGCGCAAGAATCCCTCGGGCCCGATCGCCGCGGTGGAGCGCCAGCAGCTGAACGCGACGTTCAGCAAGGTGATCCGCTCCGGCCGCTGGGTGGCCGGCCGGCACACCGAGGCCACGGCCCGCTTCGGGGCGCTGATCGTGAACCTGGCCGACGCGGTCCTGCCGGGACGGGAGATCACGTTGGACATCAACGCCTTCTGCAGCAAGGCGATCATCACCGTCCCGGAGAACGCCCGGGTGGTCGACGAGGGCGGCGTGCTGTTCGGCAAACGCGTGGTCACCGGCAACGCGCCGGCCGGCGCCGAGGAGGGGCCGCTGATCCGCATCACCGGCAAGTCCGCGTTCAGCAAGATCGTGGTGCACCGCAGCGGCGCGGGCGGCGACGGCGTGAACCCGGCGATCTGGTGGTGGGAGAACCGGCACCAGCGCTGAGCGCTGATATTCGTGAGCGCCGAACGGGCCTATGCGCGAGACTCCCCTGAGCAGAACCAGAACGGGGAACCTTCATGGCCAACACGAAAAACCTTCCGCTGCACCAGGTGCGCGCGGACTACGACCGGACCACGATCGTCGTCTACCAGGCCTACCGGGCCGAGATCGCCGAGCCGGCGGTGCGCGCCCAGCGCTTCGTCGAGCCCTTCTCGCTGAACCGGATGACCTGGATCAAGCCGTCGTTCCTGTGGATGATGGGCCGCTGCGGCTGGGCCCGCAAGCCCGGGCAGGAGCGCGTCCTGGCGGTCCGGATCACGCGCGAGGGCTGGGAGAGCGCGCTGTCGCAGGCGGTGCTGACCAGCTTCGAGCGCGGCGTGTACACCGACCGCGAGGACTGGGAGCGGCAGATCAAGCACGCGCGGGTCAACGTGCAGTGGGACCCGGAGCGGACGCTGTCCGGCGGGGTGCTCGACGCCCGCGCGATCCAGGTCGGCCTGAGCCGCCACGTCATCGGGGACTACGTCGACAGCTGGACCACGGAGATCCGCGACATCACGCCGACGGTCCGCAAGATGGCCGAGCTGATCAAAGAGGGCCGTAGGGACCGCGCCGCCGAGCACCTGCCGAAGGAGCGGCCCTACGACCTGCCGCCGCACATCGCGCAGCGGCTGTACCGCTAGTACCGCTAGGCGGCCGGCTCCAGGACCACGATCGGGATCCGCCGGGACGTGCCCTTCTGGTACTCGCCGAACTGCGGCGCCTTGGCGACCACCTCGGCGTACAGCGCGTCGCGCTCGGCGTCGCCGGCGACCCGCGCCCTCACCTTCACCGTTTGGACCTCGTCGTCCCCGGGCGTCTCGATGACGGTCTCGGGGTTCGCCTGGAGGTTGTGGAACCAGGCCGGGTGGTTGTCCCGGCCGGCGTTGGAGGCCACGATCACCCAGCCGCCCTCCGGCGCGGAGATCCACGCCAGTGGGGAGACGTAGGGGGTGCCGGACTTCGCTCCGGTGTGGTGCAGCAGCAGCAGGCCCTTTCCGCCGAACTGCTCGACGCTGCCGGCGTTGGCCCGGAACTCCTCGATGATCTGCTGGTTCCAGGATTGGCGTTCTTCGTTGCTCATAACGGCGCCCAGCCACCGGTCGAAGGGGTTTTATTCCCGCCTGGTCACCGACCTCCCCCGAATGACCCGTCCGGACTCACCGGCGAGCACCCTGACCTTGGCAATGTCAGTCTGGGGGGCATGGCGCACCCGACCACTCCCCCGCCGGCCGCCTCCCCGACGACCCCGCCGCCGGTGATCGTCGTCACCGGGGTCTCCGGCAGCGGCAAGTCGACGGTCGGCGCCGCCCTGGCCGGCCGCCTGGGCTGGGACTGGGCCGACGGCGACGCCTTCCACCCGGGCAGCAACATCGCCAAGATGGCCGCGCACGAGCCGCTCACCGACGAGGACCGGATCCCCTGGCTCGACGAGATCGGCCGCTGGATCGACAAGGCGGCCACCGCCGACCGGCCGGCGGTGATCGCGTGCTCGGCGCTGAAGCGCTCCTACCGCGACCGGCTGCGCAAGGGCCGGCCGCAGGTCCGCATGGTCTACCTGGTCGTCGACCTCAAGACGCTGCACCGGCGGCTGACCGACCGGCGCGGGCACATGTTCCACGCCGACATGCTGGGCAGCCAGCTCGCCGCGCTGGAGCCGCCGACGCCGGACGAGGACGTGCTGATGGTGAAGTCCGCCGGAACGCCGGAGCTGACGGTGGACCACATCATCACCTACGAGTGTCTGCGGCAGTACCTGCCGAAGAGCGCGGAGCGGAGCCGGCGGTAGGGCCGCCCTCACCCGATCGTGGCCGCCACCCCGTAGTGGTCCGACAGGAACCGCTCGCGTCCGTCCGCCATCCGCACCTTGTCCTGCAGCACCACCTCGGCCTTGGCCATCAGCCCCGGCGTCACCAGCACCTGGTCCAGCGCGGCGCCGTCCCAGCCGGGCACGGGGCGGAAGGTGGTGGCCGCGTCGCCGTCGAAGGCGTCGCGCAGACCGGAGGCGGCTTCGAAGCCCTCCAGCAGCCAGGAGTCGCGCGGGACGTTGAAGTCCCCGACCGCGATCACCGGCTCGCCGGAGTCGATGCGGCGGACCGTCTTGGCCAGCCGGGCCAGCTCGCCCTGCTGGACACGGGTGAACGGGGCCGCCTTCGACCAGTCCGACTGGTGGTTCGGGCTCAGGTGCGTGTTGGCGACGGTGAAGAACTCCCCCTCGGCGGCGAAGCGCGTCATCAGCACGCCGCGGCGCATCAGCAGGTCCTGCCGCCACTTCGCGGGCGCTGCCAGGACCTCGTAGCGGTGGCCGACCAGCGGGATGCGGGACAGCGTCAGCAGCCCTCCGGCGACGCGCGGCAGCCGGAGACCGGAGGCGGCGTAGGGGAAGGAGGTCCTGGTGAGTTTGCGGATGAGGGCGAAGTTCTGCGGGATCCACAACTCCTGCAGACAGACCACGTCGTAGTCGGAGTCCGCCAGCACCTGCGCCAACGCGCGCAGGCGCACCCTGGGCTCGTCCTTGTACAGCGTGTTGAACGACAGCACCCGGATTTTCGGCACGGCTACGCCCTCCTCCCCGCGGTCCAGGCGACCCGCATCGGGACCTTGGACCCGAACCGCAACACAGAGTTCTCATACACCCGGGCGCCGGCCCCGACGATCCCCACCGTCAGAACGGCCATCAACCCGATCGCCACCACCGGCTCCCACCACGAGGCGTCCCCGCCGGCGATGCGCACCGGCTGGATCAGCACCGAGAACGGCGGCACCAGCGAGAGCACCCGCACCCAGACCGCGTCGGGATTGCTCAGCGCCGCGAAGGCGGCGAAGTACGGCACCATCAGCAGCAGGTTCAGCGGCTGCACCGCGGTCTGCATCTCCTCCTGCCGCGACACCCGGGCGGCCACCGCGGCGTAGGCCGAGGCGTAGAAGACGTAGCCGAGCACGAACCACACCGCGACGATGCCGACGGTCTGCCAGATCTGCCCGCTCATATGCAGCGCCCCGGTCGCCGACCCGGCCCCGATCCCCACGGCGGCCGTGGCGGCCAACTGCAACAGCCCCAGCGCCCCGATCCCGATGATCTTGCCGGTCAGCAACACCCGCGCCGACGTACTGGACAGCAGCACCTCGATGACCCGGCTGGCCTTCTCCTCGACCACCCCGGTCGCGACCCACATGCAGTACGCGATCATCTGGCTGAACAACATGATCTCGGCGATCAGCGCGACGGTCTTGCGCTGCCCGGCGTCAGGATCCTTGGGCGCCAGCTTGACCGTGGTCTGCCCCTGCACCTGGTCCAGATCCGGAACCTGCGAGGCCAGATTCGCCCCGGCGAGCACCGGCGCCAACTTCGGATCGACGGAGTCCTGCACGAAGATCTGGCCGCCGTCCACGAGCGCGTCCATCTTGCCGCTCTTGACCAGCGCCTGCGCCCCCACGGAGTCGGTGACCACACTCGAGGTCAGCTTGATCTTGTAAGCCGGCGCCTGCCGCTCGGCGATCTGCTGCTCGGCGACGGCCCGGGGCCCGGCGAACCCGACGGTGAAGGACGGCGTCTTGTCCCGCCCGGAGACCAACGACGAGATCACCACCGCGACCACCACGATCAGCAGCGAGATGGCCACCGAGATCGCGAACCCGCGATCCCGTCCCCGCTCGCGGAACTCGCGGCGCATGACGAGGCGGACGGCGCTGCGGTTCACGCGGGGGCTCCTTCGGGCTCGGGACGGCTCCTGTCGTCGACTCCATCACCGCTGCCGGATTGCGCCGCGACCTCGCCTTCGGCACCACCGTGATCGGCCACGGCCTCCCGGAACAGATCCGCCAAGCTCGGCCGCAGCGGCGTGAACTCCCGCACCGGCCCCAGGGCCCGCGCGGCGTCCAGGATCGCCTGGTCGTCGGCCTGCGCGGCGAGGATCAGTGTCGTCGTCGCGCCGTACTCGGCGGACTCCACGCCCGCCAGGCCGTCGGCCCATCCGGCGGCGGCGTCCGTGCCGATTCGCAGCGCGCGCTCGGCCCGGGAGGCCCGCAGCTCGTCGACCGTGCCGGTGGCGACCATGCGGCCGCGGTAGATGATGCCGATGGAGTCGCACAGGCGCTCGACCAGTTCCAGCTGGTGGCTGGAGAAGACGACCGGGACGCCCTCGGCCGCGCGCTCGCGCAGCACCTCGGCCAGGCTGTCGACGCCGACCGGGTCCAGGCCGGAGAAGGGTTCGTCCAGGACCAGGACCGCCGGGTGGTGCACCAGCGCGGCGGCCAGCTGGACGCGCTGTTGGTTGCCCAGCGAAAGTGCCTCGACGCGGTCCTCGGCGCGCTCGGCGACCGACAGGCGCTCCATCCAGTACTTCGTGGCCTTCTCGGCGTCGCGGCGGCTCAGGCCGTGCAGCTCGGCGAGGTAGCGGAGCTGGTCGCCGACGCGCATCTTCGGGTACAGGCCGCGTTCCTCGGGCATGTAGCCGAACGTGCGGCGGGTGGCGGTGTCCACCGGCTTGCCCCGGAAGCGCACCGTGCCGGCGTCCGGCTCCAGCACGCCCAGCGTGATCCGCATCGTGGTGGTCTTGCCCGCGCCGTTGGTGCCGACGAAGCCGTACAGCTCCCCCGGACGCACCGAGAACGTCACACCGTCCAACGCGACGCGGTCGCCGTAGCGTTTGCGCAGCCCTTCCAGCTCCAGCATCAAGCCTCCCGTGTTGCCTGGCCCGATCCTAGCCACCCGGCGCCGGTGAACGCCGTGGTCAGTGCAGCCAGAGATTTGTGCGGACAGAGATTTGTGCGGCCAGAGTTCAGTGCAGCCAGGGCAGCGGCCGGTCCAGCACTTCCTCACGCCGCATCTCGACGGCCGCCGCGTTGACCCCCGCGTTCACGTCCCGGAACGGCCACACGCGCAGCCTCTCGGCCAACGGCTCCGCCGATCCCTCGGCCATCGACGCCCGGATCTCCGGCGGCAGCGCCTCGATCGAACCGGCGTATGCCAACGCCAGGCTCCACACGACTTCGGGCTCTGACACGTCCGCCAGCCGCCCATAGGCCGCGCGGCGCGTCTGGGGCTGCAATCCGTCCCCCGCGAGCCGGATCAGGCCGTGCATCCAGACCGCGTCGTCGGGCGCGGCGTCCAGCAGGTCCAGGAACTGTTGCTGGCCGCTCTCCAGCAGCGTGCCCGCGCGCAATCCCTGGATCGTCAACTCTCGAAGATGCGTGAGGGCGCCGGCCCGATCGGGGTGATCGTCGAAGTGTCGCAGAGCCCGCTGATAGTGGTCCATCGTCGGCCGGGGACCGAACGCCGGCGGCGGCGGGGGCTCCTGGATCGCCGGCAGGACCAGGCAGGGCCCGTCGAAGCGGCCGAAGCGGTCGGACTCCGAGTCGTCCTCCCACTCCCAGTCCGGGCCGCAGAGGAACCCCTCGTTGGTGCTCACTGCTTTATCAGACACCCCGAATCAGGCCCTGTGCTACTGAATCAGGCCCTGCGGAACGTCCGCCGGTAGTCGCTCGGCGCGACCCCGACCGCCTCGGTGAAATGGTGCCGCAGATTGGCCGCCCCGCCAAGCCCGGCCGCCGAGGCCACGCGCTCCACCGGCAGGTCGGTGGTCTCCAGCAGGCGGCGCGCGTGCAGAACCCGTTGCTCCGTCAGCCATTTGCCCGGCGTGGTGCCCACGGCGGTGTGGAAGCGGCGGATCAGGGTCCGTTCGGCGACGTTCGCCTGCCGGGCCAGATCGGCGACGGACAGCGGCTCGGCCAGGTGGGTCCGCATCCAGTCCAGCAGCGGGCCCAGGCTGTCCTGCCGGTCCGGCGGCGGCGCGGGCGTCTCGACGTACTGCGCCTGCCCGCCGCTGCGGTGGGTGGGCGCCACCAGCCGCCGGGCCAGCGTGTTGGCCAGCTCCGCGCCGTGGTCGGCGGCGACCATGGCCAGGCACAGGTCGATCCCGGCGGTGGTGCCCGCGCTGGTGAGCACGTCGCCGTGGTCGATGTAGAGGACTGCCGGATCGAGGTCCACGGCCGGGAAGCGGGTCCGGAACTCCTCGGCGTACAGCCAGTGCGTGGTGGCGCGGCGGCCGTCGAGCAGCCCGGCGGCCGCCAGCACGAAGGCGCCGGAGCACAGGGACGCCACCCGGGCCCCGTTCGCGTGCGCCTCCCGGACGGCCGCCACGAGATCGGCAGGCGGTTCGGCCGCGACGTCCTGGACCGCCGGCACGATGACGGTGTCCGCGGTGGCCAGCGTGGCGTAGGTGTCGCCGGCGAGCGCGGTGAACCCGCCGCCGGAATCAACGGGCCCTGATTCGGGGTTGCAGACGCGGACGTCGTAGCCGAGTTCCGGCATGCCCGGCCGGACCCGGCCGAAGACCTCGACCGGGATCGAGATCTCGAAGATCGGCGCGCCCTCGGTGACCGCCACCGCGACGACGTGCTTGCCCGGCTTGCCCGTGTTCCGACCGGCGCTCTTTCCCATGGCAATATATTAGCGCTAAGTGTCATTCCTGCCACTGGGCAACGCCTCGAAGGCAAGAGATCATCGGACACGTGAGCCTTACAGACGTGGAGAAGACCACGGTCCAGAGCCCGTCGCGGACGCACAAGGAGAGCAAGCAGCGCAAGGACACCAAGGCGACCAAGGCGACCAAGGAGGCCTGGGCGCGCGCCGCGCTCGCCCTGACCGCCGTCGGCTGGGGCGCCAACCAGTTCGCGCCGATGGTCCTGCTGTACCGGGAGCGGATGGGCGTCTCGGCGTCCGCCGCCGAAGCCATCTTCGGCCTGTACGCGGCCGGCCTGGTCCCGGGTCTGCTGGTCGCCGGCCCGCTGTCGGACCGCGTGGGCCGCCGGCCGGTCGTGGCCTTCGCGGTGCTGCTGTCGATGCTCTCCGGCGTGGTGCTCATGCTCGGTTCGCACGGCCTGGCATGGCTGTCCACCGGCCGCGTGCTGATGGGGGTGGCCAGTGGCGCGGCGTTCAGCGCGGGCAGCGCGTGGGTGAAGGAGCTGTCGGCCACGAATGCGGCAGCAGGCGCCGGGGCGCGGCGCGCCTCGATCGCGATGACCGCCGGCTTCGGCATCGGCCCGCTGGTCGCCGGGGTGCTGGTGCAGTGGGGGCCGACCGCGTACGAGACCCCTTATATTCCGCAGCTGATACTCGCCGCGGCGGCACTGGCCATGCTGTCCCGCACGCCGGAAACCGTGCAGCGCCGACACTCTTTCGAAGGCCGGTCCGGGGTCCTGAGCGGCGGCCTGCTCCGCCTGCGCGGCTTCTCCGACCGGCGCTTCGTCGGCGTGGTGCTGCCGATGGCGCCGTGGGTGTTCGGCGCGGCGACCATCGCCATGGTCTACCTCCCGGGCCTCACCGCGAGCCACGTGAAGGGCATCTCGCTGTTCTACGCCGGCGCGGCGGCGATGGTGACCGCGATGTCCGGGGTGCTGATCCAGCCGTTCGCCCGCCGGGTCGCCGCCTCCCCCGCCGGCCAGGACCGGGCCCGGCCCCGGCTGCTGACCCTCGGCGTGGCGCTGGTGACGGTCGGGACTCTGGCCGACGCCGGGGTCGCCGCGCTGAGCGGCCTCGGCGCGTGGCAGGCGGTGCTGACGCTGGTCGCGGCGGTCGTCATGGGCTTCGGGTACGGCGTGCTGCTCGTGTTCGGCCTGGCCGAGGTGCAGCGGCTGGCCCCGCCGGAGGACCTGGCGGGCATGACGGCGGTGTTCCAGGCCTTCACCTACCTCGGTTTCGCGGCTCCGTACCTGCTGTCCGCGCTGAAGAACGTCGCCGCGCCGAGCACGCTGCTGCTCGTCGTCGCCGCGCTCGGCGTGCTGACGATGGTGGTGACGCTGCGGAACGCGCGGGCGACGGCCGACTAGACCCCGCCGCCTGTCTACAGAGGCTCTTTGCAGAAGTATTTGCAAAGAGCCTCTGCAATCATCTACCGTGCTGCGCATGGCAACCACCACCAAGCGCAGGGCTGCGGCCGCCGCTTTCACCGCTTTCGCCACGGCCCTGGCGGGGGTCGCCCTCGCGACCGAGGCTTCCGCGGCCACGCCGCCTGCCACGGCCGCGGCGAGGGCCGCCTCCACTGCCGCGGCCAACACCACCGCCCCGACGCTCGACACCGCCGCGCTCCAGCAGGCGATCGCCATCCGGCCGGGAGAGGCGGCGGCCGGAGCGGTCGCGTTGGTACGCGGCGACGGGCAGACCTGGCAGGGCTCGTCCGGCGACACGCAAACCGGCGTGCCGGTGTCCGACGACGCGCACTTCCGCATCGGCAGCATCAGCAAGACGTTCTCGGCCGTGGTCCTGCTGCAACTGGCCGGGGAACACCGCGTCGACCTGGACCAGAGCGTGCAGCACTACCTGCCCGGCCTGCTGCCGGACACGTTCCAGCCGATCACACTGCGCCAACTGCTGAACATGACCAGCGGCCTGCCGGACATCGGCGCCGGCGGCCCGAACCTGACCCCGGACCAGCTGATCTCCGGACGCTTCGAGTACCAGAGCTTCCGGCAGATCATCGACTCCACGCTGCGCCCCGAAGGCCGCCCCGCACCCGGCCCGGTCTTCGCCCCCGGCACCGCGCAGTCCTACAACTCGCTGAACTTCCGCATCATCGGCCTGCTGATCGAGCACGTCACCGGGCACTCCTTCAGCAACGAGGTGAACGCGCGCATCGTGCGCCCGCTGCACCTGACCGGAACCTCCGTCCCGCAAGGCGCCCCGCAGATGCCGAGCCCTTACATGCACGGCTATCTGACCAGCAGTCAGGGCACTGTCGCGGACGTGAGCGAGGCCGGCGGCGACCCGTCGAGCATGATCTCCACGACGCGCGACCTCAACCGCTTCATCACCGCGCTGTTCCAGGGCCGCCTGCTCCCCCGCGCCCAACTGGCGCAGATGTTCGCGCTCCCCCACGACGCTAACGGCGACCTGCTGCCCTACACGGGCGACTCAGGGAACTGCCAGACCGGCCCGCAGAAGGGCAAGGCCTGCTTCGGCCTCGGCATCAACAGCGACACCCTGCCCGACGGCACCGTCCTGTGGGGCAAGACCGGCGAGGACATGGGCTACTTCACCGCCATGTTCGCCACCCGCGACCTGACCCACGTCGGCATCGTCTCCACCGGCGTCACCGACCTGGGCGCCGAGGCGGGGCTGGAGAACGCGAACCGCTTGGCGGGGGCGGCTTTCGGCTTGTAGCGAAAAGCTGTGGGCCCGACGGAGATCTCCGTCGGGCCCACAATCCTTCGGCCTTACAGCCCCCGCAGCAGCCGCGCGGGCTCCTCGACCAGGTCCGCGACGTACCGCAGGAACCCGCCAGCCACGCCGCCGTCGCACACGCGGTGGTCGAAGGTGAACGACAGCTGCGTCACGTGGCGGACGGCCAGCTGGTCGTCGACCACCCAGGGCTTCTTCACGATCCGTCCCACGCCGAGCATCGCCGCCTCGGGGTGGTTCAGGATCGGGGTGGAGCCGTCGACGCCGTAGACGCCGTAGTTGTTCAGCGTGAAGGTCGAGCCGGTCAGGTCGGACACCGGCAGCGAGCCGGCGCGGGCCGCGGCGGTCAGGCGCTCGAACTCGGCCGCCAGTTCCTCGGTCGACATCCGGTGCGCGCCGTGCACGACCGGGACGACCAGGCCGCGGTCCGTCTGCGCGGCGAAGCCGAGGTTCACGTCGGAGTACCGGACGATCTCCTGGCGCTCGACGTCCACCGTCGCGTTCAGCTCCGGGTAGCGGGCCAGACCCGCGACGCAGATGCGCGCCAGGACGGCCAGCAGGCTGATCTTCCGCGCGGACGCGTCCTTGTTCAGCGCCGCGCGCAACTCCATCAGACCGGTCGCGTCCACGTCGACCCACGTCGTCGCGTCGGGGATCTCGCGACGGGAACGGGACAGCTTGTCCGCGACGGTCTTGCGCAGGCCGCGCAAGGGGACGCGCTCGCTTTCGGCGATGCCAGAGCTCGACGGTGCGGGAGCAGCAGCCGGAGCAGCCAGCGCCGCCTCGACGTCGCGCCGCATGATCAGGCCCTCGGGCCCGCTCCCGCGCACGGAGGCCAGGTCCAGCCCGCCCTCCTTCGCGAGCCGGCGCACCAGTGGCGAGACGACAGCGATGCGCACGCCGCTCTTCAGCTCGGGAGCAACAGCAGCAGCCGGGGCCGGGGCATTGTTTGTGGGAGCCGCCACCGGCGCGACATGCACCCGCGGCGGCGCCGCACCGTGCCCGCCGAACCCGCTGACCACGCGCCGCCGCCGGACCCCGCCGGTCTCGGCGGTCCCGTATCCGACCAGCACGTTGCCAGAGCTCTGCTTGGCCTTGCCGTTCTTGGCCTCCGCGTCGAGCCGGGCGCGATCGGCCGGCTCCTCGGGCGCGGGCGCCGCGTCAACCGCCGCACCGACCGCCGCGGCGATGCTGATCAGCGGCTTCCCGACGTCGACCACGTCGCCGACCGCGCCGTGCAGCTCGACGACCTCGCCCTCGTACGGGCACGGCACCTCCACCGAGGCCTTCGCCGTCTCGACCTCGCACACGACCTGGTCCACGGCGACGTGCTCGCCGACCGCGACGTGCCAGCTGATGATCTCGGCTTCGGTCAGGCCCTCGCCGAGGTCCGGCAACAGGAACTCGCGGGCCCTCACCTGTCCTCCCACTGCAGCGACGCCACCGCGTCCAGGATCCGGTCCACCGAGGGCAGGTGGTGCCGCTCGAGCTTCGGCGGCGGGTAGGGGATGTCGAAGCCGGTCACGCGGCGCACCGGGGCCTCCAGCCAGTGGAAGCAGCGCTCCGAGATCCGGGCCGCGATCTCCGCGCCGGTGCCGCCGAATCCGGCGGCCTCGTGGATCACCACGGCGCGGCCGGTCTTGCGGACCGAGGCGGTCACCGTCTCGTCGTCGAACGGGACGAGCGAGCGCAGGTCCACGACCTCCAGGTCGAAGCCCTCGGCGGCGCCGGCCTCGGCGGCCTCCAGGGCGGTCTGCACCGTCGGGCCGTAGGCGATCAGCGTCGCGTCAGTACCCTGACGCCGCACCGCCGCCTTGCCGATCTGTGCCGACTGACGCACACCGGGACCCGTCGTCGACAGCTGATCCTTGGACCAGTACAGCCGCTTGGGCTCCATGAAGATCACCGGATCGTCGGACTCGATGGCCGCGCGCAGCAGCGTGTACGCGTCCGACACCGTCGCCGGCGTCACCACGTGCAGGCCGGGCGTGGAGACGAAGTACCCCTCGGAGGAGTCCGAGTGGTGCTCCACCCCGCCGATGCCGCCGCCGTAGGGCACGCGCACGACCACCGGCAGCGGCAGTTTGCCGCGGGTCCGGTTGCGCATCTTGGCCAGGTGCGAGGCGATCTGCTCGAAGGCCGGGTAGGAGAACGCGTCGAACTGCATCTCCACCACCGGCCGGAAGCCGTACATGGCCATGCCGATCGCGGTGCCCATGATGCCGGCCTCGGCCAGCGGCGTGTCGAAGCAGCGGTCCTCGCCGAAGTCGCGGGTCAGGCCGTCGGTGACGCGGAAGACGCCGCCGAGCACGCCGACGTCCTCGCCGAAGACGACGACCTTCTCGTCGGCCGTCATCGCGTCGCGCAGCGCCCGGTTCACGGCCTGGGCCAAGGAGATCTCCTTGACCTCGGTGCCGGCGGCGGTGGCGCCGTCCAGAGTCGCGGTCATCGTCCGGCCTCGCTCTCGGCGTCGATTTCGGCCTGAAGGGCTGCGGCCTGCTCCAGCAGCTGCGGCGTGGGCTCGGCGTAGACGTGCGCGAACATGTCGCGGTGGTCCACCTCCGGCTCCTCGCCCAGCCGGGTCCGCATGTCGTTCGCCAGCTCCTCGGCGGCCTGGTTGGCCTCGGCCACGACCTCCTCGGTCAGCAGCCCGGCGGCCTTCAGGTAGGTCTCCAGCCGCGCCAGCGGGTCGCGCGCCTTCCAGTACTCGACCTCTGACTCGTCGCGGTACCGGGTGGCGTCGTCGGCGTTGGTGTGCGCCTGCATCCGGTAGGTGACGGCCTCGATCAGCGTCGGGCCCTGGCCGGCCCGGGCGCGCTCGGCGGCCTCGGCGACCACACGGCGCACGGCGATCACGTCGTTGCCGTCGACCCGCACGCCGGCCATGCCGTACCCGACGGCCTTGTGCGCCAGCGCCGCGGCGTGGGTCTGCTTGGCCAGCGGCACCGAGATGGCGTACTGGTTGTTCTGCACGAAGAAGATGGCCGGGGCCTGGTAGACCGCGGCGAAGTTCAGCGCCTCGTGGAAGTCGCCCTCGGAGGTGCCGCCGTCGCCGCAGAACGCCAGCGCGACGGTGTCATCGCCGGCCAGCTTGGCGGCCAGGCCGACGCCGGTGGCGTGCGGGGCCTGGGTGGCCAGCGGCGTGGTCTGCGGGGCGGTGCGCCAGTGCTGCGGGTCGTAGCCGCAGTGCCAGTCGCCGCGCAGCAGCGTCAGGGTCTCCACCGGGTCGATGCCGCGGGTCACCATGGAGACGCAGTCGCGGTAGGTCGGGAAGAACCAGTCGGTGGGGCGCAGCGCCAGGATCGCGCCGATCTCACACGCCTCCTGGCCGTACGAGGAGGGGTAGACCGCGAGCCGGCCCTGCCGGACCATCGTGGTGGCCTGGACGTCGAACCGCCGGCCGATCACCATGGCGCGCCAGGTGGCCAGCAGCTCCTTGGGGTCCAGCTCGGGGGCGTCGTCGCGCAGGGCGCCGGACAGCGCGCCGTGCTCGTCGAGGTACTGCAGGGGCGAGGGGTCCAGTATCGCGTCGAACCCCAGGGGAAAGCCCGACCCGGTCTTGTCGGGCGTGGCTAGAACGGTCACGTCGTCTCCATTGACACGTGTCGGTGGCTTTGGCTGTGTAGTGCCGATTCTTTGTTCGGCTGACACCGCCTGACCAGTACACTCGCAAGATCGGAGACAATCGGAAGCATGAGTAGCGCTAACCCGGGCCAACCGTCCACGCTGGACGACACCGACCGACGAATCGTCCATCTGCTCCAGCAGGACGGCCGGATGTCCATGCGCGACCTGGCCGCCGCCGTCCACGTCTCCCGCGCGCACGTCTACACCCGGGTCAAACGCCTGCTCGACGAGGGTGTGATCCGCCGCTTCACGATCCAGGTGGACCCCGAGCGCGTGGGCTTCAGCACCTCGGCCTACCTGACCATGAAGGTCGAGCAGAACAGCTGGCGGCAGATCCGCGACAGCCTGGCCGCCCTGCCCTGGGTCGAGCACGTCGCGCTGGTCAGCGGCGACTTCGACGTCCTGCTGCTGGTCCGCAGCGCCTCCAACAAGACGCTGCGGGACCTGGTCTTCGCTCACATCCAGAACATGCCAGGGGTGCGCTCGACCCGCACCTTGCTGGTCTTCGACGAGACGGACCACCTGCCGGCGCTGCCAGGTGATCCGGAGCTCGTGCGGGATGACGCCGAACAGTGACGCGGGTTCAGGCGCTCCGCCGCCGCAGGAACACGGCCCAGGTCAGCGCCGCACACAGCGCGTAGAACGCCAGGAAGGTCCAGTACGCCGCGTTCCCGTTCTTCGTGCTGAGGAACGACTGCCGGAACGCCAGGTTCACCAGCACTCCCCCGAATGCCCCGATCGCCCCGGCCAGGCCGATCAGCGCCCCGCTCAGCCGCCGGGCATCAGCCTCGGCCTCCCCGGCGAACAGCGCCGGGATCATCTTGTAGACCGAGCCGTTGCCGAGCCCGCTGAACACGAACAGCAGCACGAACCCGGTCACGAACACCGGCAGCGAGCCCGCGTGCGAGGCGGCCAGGACGAGGCCCGCGCCGCCGGCCATCAGGGCGAAGGTGGCCAGCGTGACCTTGGCGCCGCCGAGCCGGTCGGCCAGCCGGCCGCCGATCGGCCGCGAGAGCGAGCCCAGCAGCGGCCCCAGGAAGGTCAGGTAGGCCGCGTCCACCGGAGTGGCGAACTGGCTCTTGAACTGCACCTGCAGCACCTGGCCGAAGGCGAAGCCGAAGCCGATGAACGACCCGAAGGTGCCGATGTAGAGCACTGACACGACCCAGGTGTGGCCCCGCTTGGCCACCTGGCGGATCGCGCCCTTCTCCGCGCGCCGGTTCGGCAGGTTGTCCATGTACAGCGCGGAGCCGACGGCGGCCACCACGATCAGCGGCAGGTAGATCCCGGCGACCAGGCCCGGGTGCCCCTTGCCGCTCCAGGCCAGGACCGCCAGCCCGACCAGCTGCACGGCCGCGACGCCGATGTTCCCGCCGCCGGCGTTCAGGCCCAGGGCCCAGCCCTTGAGGCGGTCGGGGTAGAAGTCGTTGATGTTCGTCATCGAGGAGGCGAAGTTCCCGCCGCCGACGCCGGTGACCGCCGCCAGCACCAGCAGTGTCGAGTACGACACCCCGGGCTTGATCAGGAAGGCGGCCAGACCGCACGGCACGAGCAGGACCAGGGCGCTGAAGACCGTCCAGTTCCGGCCCCCGAAGCGGGTGACGGCGAAGCTGTACGGCAGCCGCAGCAGCGAGCCCACCAGCGTGGGCAGGGACGTGAGCAGGAACTTCCCGGCGGCGTCGACGTGGTAGGCCGGGCCGAGGAACAGCACCAGCACCGACCACAGCGACCACACCGAGAAGCCGATGTGCTCGGACAGGATCGACAGGGCGAGGTTGCGGCGGGCGATCCGGCGGGCGCCGGTCGCCCACAGCTCCACGTCCTCGGGGTTCCAGGCGTCCAGCAGGGCCTTGTCCGACAGGCGGACCGGTTCGGCAGTGATTGCTGACATACCCGCAACCTACGAATGCCCTGTTTCGCCTGTTCAAGCCGCCAGAGTCGGCTCCGTGAGGAGTTCCGCATCCGCCGACGCGGCCGATGTGACATCCGGCGCGACCCACACCACACCCCGGTGCCGGCGCACGGCGAACACCGGCAGCCGCACGTCGGGGGCGTCCAGGGCGACGCCGGTCGCCAGGTCGAAGACGTCCTTGTACATCGGCGAGGCGACCGTCGCGGTGCCGTCGCCGCGCATGCCGGTGATGCCGCGGGAGATGACCGAGGCGCCGCAGAAGGGATCGGTGTTGCCGACCGCGTAGAGCGATCCGTCACCGAGCCGGAACACGGCCACCGCCTCCTGGCCGATCAGCGCGGCCACACCGCGGCCCGGCTCCAACTCCGTGTACTTGCACACCGCGGTCCAGGCATCGGCCTGCACCTTCTCGCCGGCGAGTTCCACAGACATCAGCGCCTCCCAAGGGTGAGCAACGGCTTGATCTGGCCGCGTTCCGGAACGAACGCGACGGTCGGGTCGGGTGCTTCCGGCGCGTTGACGAACGTCGCGAAGCGGGCCAGCTTCACCGGGTCGTCCAGCACTGCGCGCCATTCGTCGGTGTAGGCCTCGACGTGCGCGGCGATCAGCGCCTCCAGCTCCACGCCGCGCTCCTCGACGTCGTCGATCAGGACGCTGCGAAGCCGGTCCAGGCCGCCCTCGTAGCGCTCGACCCACGTCGCGGTGCGCTCCAGCCGGTCGGCCTCGGCGATGTACAGGGCCAGGAAGCGGTCGATGGTGCGGACCAGCGTCTGGTCGTCGAGGTCGGTGGCCAGCAGGTCGGCGTGCCGGGGCCGGGCCCCGCCGTTCCCGCCGACGTAGAGGTTCCAGCCCCGCTCGGTGGCGATGACGCCGACGTCCTTGGACTGCGCCTCGGCGCACTCCCGGGCGCAGCCGGACACCGCCATCTTGATCTTGTGCGGCGCGCGCAGGCCCCGGTAGCGCAGCTCCAGGTCGATGGCCGTCTTCACCGAGTCCTGGACGCCGTAGCGGCACCAGGTGGAGCCGACGCACGACTTCACGGTCCGCAGCGCCTTGCCGTAGGCGTGCCCTGATTCGAAGCCGGCGTCGACCAGGCGCTGCCAGATCTTCGGCAGGTCGGCCATCGTCGCCCCGAACAGGTCGATGCGCTGGCCGCCGGTGATCTTCGTGTAGAGGCCGAAGTCGCGCGCCACCTCGCCGATGACGATGAGCTTCTCGGGGGTGATCTCGCCGCCCGGGATGCGCGGCACTACCGAGTAGGAGCCGTTGCGCTGCAGGTTGGCCAGCACGTGGTCGTTGGTGTCCTGCAGGGCGGCCTGGCCGCCGTCCAGGACGTGCGGCTTGCTGTCCTTCTCGGCGAGCAGGCCGCCCAGGGAGGCCAGGATGGAGCCGACGGCCGGCTTGCAGACGTCGCAGCCGTCGGTGACGGGGTTGGCGGCGGTCGCGGCGGTGCCGTGCTTGGCCAGGAGTTCGGCGTAGGTGGTGATGTGGTCCCGCCGGACGATGGTGTAGAGCTCGGAGCGGGTCTGCGAGAAGTGCTCGCACAGGACCGAGCTGCCCCCGGCGCCGGAGTCCTTGATCAGGGCCGTGACGGAGGTGACGCAGGACCCGCATCCGGTCCCGGCCTTGGTGCACAGGCCGATCTCCTTCGGCGTCACCACGCCGTCGCCCTTGCCGGCCAGGTCGTGGATCGCCGCGCAGATCGCGCCCTTGGTGACGTTGTGGCACGAGCACAGCACGGCGGCATCCGGCAGCGCGGACGGCCCGATCGCGGCCGAGCCGGCGGTCCCGGCCGGGAGCAGCAGGGCCTCCGGCGCGGCCGGGGGCTGCTCGCCGACCAGCGCGCGCAGCGTGCCGTAGTCCCCGGCGTCGCCGACCAGGATGCCGCCGAGCAGCCGGCCGTCCTGGGCGATGGTGAGCTTGCGGTAGACCTGACGGCGGGAGTCGCTGTAGGTAGCGGACATGGCGCCGTCCGCGGTGCCGAAGGCGTCGCCGAAGCTGGCCACCTCCACGCCGAGCAGCTTGAGCTTGGTGGAGGTGTCGGCGCCGGTGAACGCGCGGTCCTCGGTTTCCTTGGCGATATGCGCGGCGGCCGCCTCAGCCATCTGATATCCCGGCGCGACCAAGCCGTAGACCCGGCCGTCGGCGGCCAGGGCGCACTCGCCGATGGCGTAGACGCGCGGGTCGGAGGTGCGGCAGAGCTCGTCGACGGCGATGCCGCCGCGCTCGCCGACGTCCAGGCCGGCCGCGCGCGCCAGGCTGTCCTCGGGCCGCACGCCGGCGGCGAAGACGACCAGGTCGGCCTCGATCGTCTCGGTGTCCTCGCCGCGGATCGCCTGGACCGCGGCGGTCACGCCGTCGGCGCCGACCACGACCTTGTCCAGGCGGGTTCCGGTGTGCAGCGTGACTCCGAGCTCTGCGATACGGCCCTGCAACGCCGCCGCGCCGCCGTCGTCCACCTGCAGCGGCATCAGGCGCGGCGCGAACTCCACGACCGTGGTCTTCAGCCCGAGGCTGGTCAGCGCCTTGGCGGCCTCAAGCCCGAGCAGGCCGCCGCCGACCACCACGCCGGAGGTGCGGCCGTTCTCGGCGGCGTAGGCGGCGATGGCCTCGACGTCGTCCAGGGTGCGGTAGACGAAGCAGCCGGGCGCCTGGTGGTTCTCGACCGGCGGCACGAACGGCCGCGAGCCGGTGGCCAGGACCAGGGTGTCGTAGCCGCGCACGGCGCCGTCCGCGGTGGTGACGGTCCGCGCCTCCCGGTCGACGCCGACCACGGCGACCCCGTCGAGGACCTCGACGGAGCCGTCCGGATACGGGTCCAGGTGCAGGGACCTCTGGTCGCGGTCGTCGAACCACGAGGAGAGGCGGACGCGGTCGTAGGCGGGCCGGTCCTCGGCCCCGATGACGGTGACGCCCGGCGCCGGGTACCCGTGCTCCAGCAGGCTGGAGACGAAGCGGTGGGCGACCATGCCGTGACCGACGACGAGAACGGTGCGCTGCGAGGGGCTCATGTCCTCAAGATTCGCCCCGCGCCGTTTCCCATCCGCTTCGGCCGTGTTACGCGCTGCCGAAACCGCCCGCACCGCGCCCGGCCCCCGATGTGAGAAGCGCGGCCGGCACCCGCGGCGCGGGAGCGCTCGGCCGGGCTATGGCCTGCGCGAGCGCGGCCGCGGCGCCGACATCGCCGACCAGTGCGGCCGCGACCGGCACGTCCCCGTCCAGGGCCAGGACCTTGCGCGTGCGGCGGCGCTGGTCGGTGAACTGGATGAACTGGATGGCGGCCTCGGCGCGCGGCCGGCCCAGGACGGCGACGTCGGCGCCGGGGACGCCATAGGTGCGCAGGCGCAGAGGTGCCGCGGCTGCCGGGAGCGGGGACGAGCCGAGGATCGAGGCGGCGGCGCGGCGGGCGTCATCGAGGGCTGCGAGGGCGCCGGCCGGCCGGTCAACCGCTTCCGCGCAGTCGCCGATGGCGAAGATCCGCTCGTCGCCGAGGGAGCGGCCGGATGTGTCGACCAGAATTCCGCGATCGACCGGCAGCCCGGCGGAGCGGGCCAGCCCGACGCGGGGCCGCACGCCGCAGGCGAGGATGACCAGGGCGACCAGCAGAGCTCGTATATCAGTGCCACACGACGCCAACAGCTCCACCGCCGGCCGGCCCGGGCCCGGCAGGGCATCGGGACTGATCCCCCACACCGCGGCGACGTGTTCGCGCGCCGCCGGGTCGGTGATCTTCCGGTAGCCGGGGAGCTGGTCGGCCTTCTGTCCGTGTTCGCGTCCGCGCTGGCCGTTGCCCTGGCCGGTGATGGCGCCGTAGCCGCAGTAGGGACGGCCTGCTTTGCCTGCGGCGAGCGCGAGGTTGATCCAGGCGTTCACGGCGTCGGCGCCGTCGGCCTGCTGTTCGGTGCCGCGCGCGGTGAGCACCATGCCGGTGCTGCGACCGGTACTGGAGCGGGTGCTGGAACCGCCGCCGGAACCGCCGCCGGCGAACATGCGCGCCGCCTCCCTCAGGTCCCCCACCGGGACCCCGCACACCGCCTCGACCCGTTCGGGCCCGCCGACGGCCGCCGGGCCCCGTCCGCGGCGATCGAGGCCAGCCGGCCGGCCACGGCATCGAGCGCTTCGTCCCAGCTCACCGGTTCCAGTTCGGCGTCGCGGGTGCGGCGCAGCAGGGGCGAGGTCAGCCGGACCGCCGGGTTCAGCAGTTCCGTGGAGGTCGCGCCCTTCTGACACAGCGCGCCCTTGTTGACCTGGAACGCCTCCCATCCGGCGGCGCGCGGTACCGCGTCCCCGCCGTCGCCGGCGTGCAACTCCATCCCGCACTGCAACGCGCAGTACGGGCAGTGCGTACGGCTGAGCAAGGAGGGCGAGTCCATGGACCCAGCGTCGCCAGCGCGCGTTTCCGGCGGGGCGCGGCGCCGTTACCCCCGCGCGACGGAGGTCTCACATCGTCAACTCCGCGACATGAAGGGTTGCCCGTGGGACTCGAACTGGGGCGCGGACCGTCTTACCGCCCCGTATCCGGTCGGCAACACCACCGTAATCGGGCCCGGAGATAGTGCGGCTCATGGACACCACGACAACCGAATCCGACACACAGGGTTCACCGACTCTCCCCGAGGCCGGACGGCTCCCCGAACCCCTGGTCGGCTGCGTCGTGGCGATCACCTCCGACAGACGGCGGGAGGAGCTCGGGGCGATGCTGCGGCGGCGCGGCGCCGAGGTCATGATGGCCCCGACCATGCGCATCATCCCCCTTTCCGACGACCGGATGCTGCGGGCCGCGACCGAGGAGTGCCTGCGCGAGCCTCTGGACTACGCGGTAGCCACGACCGGGATCGGGTGGCGCGCGTGGATCTCGACGGCCGAGGGCTGGGGCCTGGCCGATCCGCTGGCGGCGGTGCTGGGCTCGGCGGCGCTGGCCGCCCGGGGCCCGAAGGCGACCGGAGCGATCCGGCAGTGTGGGATGCGCGAAACCTATTCGCCGCCGTCGGAGTCCTCGACCGAGCTGCTGGCCTGGCTCCTGGCCCGGGACCTGGCCGGCACCCGCATCGCGGTGCAGCTGCACGGCAGCGCCGACACGGCGTTCCTGGACGCGCTGCGCGGCGCCGGCGCCGACGTGGTCCCGGTCCCGGTGTACCAGTGGGGCGCGCCGCAGGACCAGACCGCCGTCGGCCGCCTGGTCGAGGCGGTGGTCCGCCGGCAGGTGCACGCGGTGGCGTTCACCTCGGCGCCCGGCGCGGCGGCGTTCCTGGCCGCGGCCGAGAACGACGGCAGCCTGACCCGGGTCGTGGACGCGATGCAGGCCGACGTCCTGGCGGCCTGCATCGGACCGGTCTGCGCGGCGCCCCTGGAGCCGCACGGCATCACCGCGGTGTGGCCGGACCGCGGCCGCCTCGGCTCCCTGGCCCGCGTGATAACGCAGGAACTGCCGCCCCGGGTCCGCCGCCGCCTGAACACCCCCGGCCGCGACATCGTGGTCCAGGGCAACGCGGTCCTGATCGACGGCCGCGCGGTCCCGCTGTCCCCGCTGCCGGCCGGCGTCCTGCGCGAGCTGGCCCGCCAGCCGGGACGCGTGCTGAGCCGCGCCGAGCTGCTGCGCCGGGTCTGGACCGGCATGCGGCGCGACGAGCACGCGGTCGAGGCCACGGTCGCGCGGCTGCGGACCTCGCTCGGGGAGCACGCGGACGTGGTGGCGACGGTGACGAAGCGGGGATACCGGCTGGCGGTGGATCCGAGCTGAGGGCGGCGGGGGCGGTGGTGGACCGGCGGCGGCGAGCGGCGAGCGGCGGGCCCGAATAATCCCAGGTCCGAATGACCTTCCCCTGGCATGCTGCCTGAGTGACCTCGCTCAGCTTCACCTCCATCCCCGCCCCCGACCACCCGGTCCCCGACCAGATCCGCCACGCCGCCGCCGACCGCCCGATCGTCCCGGTCTGGCACAACGAGGGCGCCACCACCTTCCGCCTGGGCGAGGGCCCCGGGTCCCGCTTCGCGAAGTGGGCCCCGGCCGGCAGCTCCGTGGACCTCGCCGGTGAGGCGGCGCGCATGCTGTGGGCCGGGGCCTTCGTGACCGTGCCGCACGTGCTGGAGCAGGGCTCGGACGCCGAGGGCACCTGGCTGGTCACCGCCGCGCTCGACGGGGACATGGCCGTGACCGAGCGCTGGAAGCAGGATCCGGCGACCGCCGTGCGGGTCATCGGCGAGAGCCTGCGGGCCTTCCACGACGCGCTGCCGGTCGCCGAGTGCCCGTTCAGCGCCTCCGCCGAGGAGCGGGTCGCCGAGGCGGAGCACGGTGCCGAGCAGCGTGCGCACCGGACGCTGCACCCCGACTTCGCCGGCCTCACCCGGGCCGACGCGCTCAAGCGCGTGACCGACATCCCGGCGGTGGACCTGCTCGTGGTCTGCCACGGCGACACCTGCGCGCCGAACACCCTGCTGTCCGCCGACGGCCGCTTCGCCGGGCATGTGGACCTCGGCGCGCTCGGCGTCGCGGACCGCTGGTCGGATCTGGCGATCGCCACCTGGTCCACCACCTGGAACTACGGCCCGGGCTGGGAGCCGCCGCTGCTCGACGCGTACGGGATCGACCCCGACCCCGCGCGCACCGAGTACTACCGGCTGCTGTGGGAAGTCGGCCCCTGAGCCGCTGCGGAAGACGCTGTGGGGGTTGCTGCGGGAGTCGCCGCCGGAGCCGCCGGAGCCGCCGGAGCCGACGCGGAAACCGACGCAGGACCCTGACTCGCGATCCGCCACCGCTCGACCAGCAACGGCACCAGCACGTTCCGCCAGACCTCCAGGTCGACCTGCCCGCTGGTCATCCCGCCGCGCGCCAGTTCCTCGCGGTAGATCCGGTCGGTGGTCTTGTCCTGCATGTCGCTGCCGGTCAGCCACCGGAACGAGGAACGCAGGATCTCGACCAGGTCGCGCTCGGCGGTCGGCAGCACCCGTTTGGCCAGCATCGTGCGCAAGGAGCGCCACACGTACGGGTCCCCGCGCAGACCCCACGTCGCCGGCTCCGGGTCGAAGAGGTCACCGATCGTACCGACCGGCGCGTGGCCATCGATCATGTCGCCAAGTTCCTTCAGTCGCCGCGTCTACCGCAGATCTTCCCGAATCTGCGCGGCGGCCACAACCCGGGCGGGGTGAAATCCCGGCGAGGAATCCGATAGCGTCGAGACCGTGAACACCGGACCGGCCGCGCGCCACACACGGATCGGCGACCCGGTGGCAGGCTGATCGCCCCTCGGGCGCGCCCCGGGCACCCGGGGCATTCCCCGCGCCCGGCACGCGGACCTCCCGGCAACTCGTGCACGCATCAACACGCATCAACCACGAGTCCTGCTGAACCCGAATCATCGGAGAGGTCACCACACGCATGCCCGCCACGTTCAACCACACCATCATCGCCGCCAAGGACCGCCGGGAATCGGCGCGCTTCCTCCGCGAGCTGCTCGAAGCCGCCGAAGCACCGTCCTGGGGCCCGTTCACCAACATCCAGCTCGCCGACGGCGTCCTGCTGCAGTTCGCCGAGCCGCCGGTCCAGATCCAGATGCAGCACTACGCCTTCCTGCTCGACGACGACCACTTCGACCGCGCCCTCCGGCGTCTGGGCGACGACGGCGTCACCCACTGGGCCGACCCGCAGATGACCAAGCCCGGCGAGATCAACCACGAGCACGGCGGACGCGGCGTCTACTTCCTGGACCCGGCCGGCCACGGGATCGAGCTGATCACGCGGCCCTACTTGTAGGGACGGCCCGCATCGTTCGAACGTCTGTGCGACACTGGGGGCGTGACGAGAGAACGACGCTATTTCGGTCTTGATCACCCGCGACTGGTCCTCACGCTCCTGCGAACCCTGGTCCACGAGGGACCCGTCGTGATGGCCATGAGGAACAACGCTCTGGGCCTCAACGTGCACCAGGACGGGCCCGGATCGGACGTCCGGGAAACGCTTCTGTCGGCCGTCCAACTGCTCGCGGCCCTCGCGCAGGACAACGCCGCGGCGACCGGCCGGACCCTGGAAGAGGTCGTGGACGAGCTGTCGATCAAGTTCGAGCTGGCCAACATGAGGCCGTCGGGCCTGGACGACCTCGAGCCGTAGCGGCGCCGAACAGGGTGCTGGCCAGAGTGCTGACAAGCCCTCTGATCAGCGCCGGATCAGCGCTCGATCAACGCCGCCGCAGCCCGTCGAACACCAGGTGCGTCACGGCCGACGCGACGTCGTCCGCGGACCACCGCCCGGGCCCGGGCCGGTACCACTCCACGACCGAGTTCACCATCCCGAACACCAGCCGCGAGGCCAGCCGCGGATCCAGGTCCGTGCGCAGCGCCCCGGCCGCCGCCGCGCGCTCCACGAAGCCCGCCAGCCGCTGGTCGATCTCGCGGCGCCGGGCCTGCGCGGCCCGCTCGGTCTCGGTGTTGCCGCGCACGCGCAGCAGCAGCGTCACGTAGGGCAGCTCCTCGACCAGGATCTGCACCGCGCGGAACACCGCCTGCTCCACCCGGTCCAGCTCCCCGGCGTCGGCTTCCGGCAAGGCCTCCAGGGCGTCCAGCGAGGCGTTCAGCGCGTCCAGGGCCCGGTTGACGCCGCGGGTCAGCAGCTCCTCCTTGCCCTTGACGTGGTGGTAGATCGAGGACTTCGTGATCCCCGCCGCCCGCGCCAGGTCCTCCATGCTGGTGCCGTCGTATCCGCGCTCGTTGAACACGGTGACGGCGACTTCCAGCAGGGAGTCGGGGGTGTACGTGGTGCGCCGGGAAGAGACGCTCATGTGTGGTCGCCCCGCATGTCGAGGATGCGTTGTGCCTTGCCCTGCGAGCGCTCCAGGCCGCCGGGCTCCAGCACGTCAACGGTAATGGTGACGCCGAACCTCTCCTTCACCCCGGACGCCAGCCGCCCGGCCGCCCCGGCCCGGTCGGTCTGGGCGTCCCGGGCCTCGACCCGCACGCACAGCTCGTCGAGCCGGCCCGGCCGGGTCAGGACGCAGACGAAGTGCGGAGCCAGGCCGGCCACGGTCAGCAACTCCTCCTCGATCTGGCTGGGGAAGAGGTTGACGCCGCGCACGATCATCATGTCGTCGCTGCGCCCGGTGATGCGCTCCATCCGCCGCATCGGCCGGCTCAGCCCCGGCAGCAGCCGGGTCAGGTCGCGCGTGCGGTAGCGGACCACCGGCATCGCCTGCTTGGTCAGCGAGGTGAAGACCAGCTCGCCCTTCGCGCCGTCGGGCAGCACCTCGCCGGTGGCCGGATCGACGACCTCGGGATAGAAGTGGTCCTCCCACAGGTACGTGCCGTCCTTCTCGGCGACGTCCTCGTTGCCGACGCCGGGCCCCATCACCTCGGAGAGCCCGTAGATGTCGACGGCGTGCGCCCCGAGCCGCTCCTCGATCTCCGCGCGCATCGCGTCGGTCCACGGCTCGGCGCCGAGCACCGCGACGCGCAGCGAGGTCGAAGCCGGGTCGATGCCCTGCCGCTCCATCTCGTCGACGATCGCCAGCAGGTAGGACGGCGTCACGCAGATGACCTCGGGCTCGAAGTCCTGGATCAGCTGCACCTGGCGCGCGGTCTGGCCGCCGGAGATCGGGATGACGGTGCAGCCCAGCGCCTCGGCGCCGTAGTGCACGCCGAGGCCGCCGGTGAACAGGCCGTAGCCGTAGGCCACGTGGACCCGGTCGCTGGGCCGCACGCCCGCGGCGCGCAGCGAGCGCGCACCGACGGCGGCCCAGTTGTCGAGGTCTGATTTGGTATAGCCGACGACGGTGGCTTTACCGGTGGTGCCGGAGGAGGCGTGGATCCGCGCGACCTGGTCCCGCGGCACGGCGAACATGCCGAAGGGGTAGTTGTCGCGCAGGTCCTTCTTGGCCGTGAACGGGAAGTGCTTCAGGTCGGCCAGTTCTTTGAAGTCCCGCGGATGCACACCGGCCGCGTCGAACGCCGCCGTGTAGTGCGGAACGTTGGTGTAGGCGTGGTTCAGCGTCCACGCCATCCGCTCAGTTTGCAGAGCCCTGAGTTCCTCGACGGACAAGCGCTCGGCGTCATCGAGCTCCCGCGGCGAGATCTCTGGCAGCGGGCTCATGCCGCACGCTCCAGCAGCACCGCGATGCCCTGTCCGACGCCGATGCACATCGTGGCCACCGCGTACCGGGCCTGGCGCTCGTTCAGCTCCAGCGCGGCGGTGAGGGCCAGGCGCGCGCCGGAGGCGCCGAGCGGGTGGCCCAGGGCGATGGCGCCGCCGTTGGGGTTGACGTGGTCGGCGTCGTCGGGGAGTCCCAGTTCCCGCAGACACGCCAGCGACTGCGCGGCGAAGGCCTCGTTGAGTTCGACGACGTCGATGTCGCCGATCCCCAGCTTCGCGCGCTCCAGCAGGCCGCGGGTCGCCGGGACCGGGCCGATGCCCATGATGCGCGGCTCGACGCCGGCGGTGTGGGAGGTGACGACCTTGGCAAGCGGCGTGAGGCCGTACCGGTCGACGGCCTCGCCGGAGGCGACCAGCAGCGCCACGGCGCCGTCGTTGACGCCGGAGGCGTTGCCGGCGGTGACGGTGCCGCCCTCGCGGAACGGCGTGCCGAGCTTGGCCAGCGCCTCCAGGGAGGTGCTGCGCGGGTGCTCGTCCTTGTCCACGACGACCGGGTCGGCTTTGCGGCGCGGGATGCTGATGGGGCTGATCTCCTTGGCCAGCCGGCCGTTGGCCTGCGCCCGCAGCGCGCGCTCCTGGGAGCGGAGCGCGAAGGCGTCCTGGTCCTCGCGGCCGACGTGGAAGTCCGCGGCGACGTTCTCGGCGGTCTCGGGCATGGAGTCGATGCCGTACTGCTTCTTCATCAGGGGATTGACGAAGCGCCAGCCTATGGTGGTGTCGAAGACGTCGGCGCTGCGAGCGAAGGCGGTGTCGGCCTTGCCCATCACGAACGGCGCCCGCGACATGGACTCCACCCCGCCGGCCACCACGACGTCCGCCTCGCCGAGCCGGATCTGCCGCGCGGCCTGCACCAGCGCCTCCAGCCCCGAACCGCACAGCCGGTTCACGGTGGCGCCCGGGACCGTCACGGGCAGCCCGGCCAGCAGCAGCGCCATGCGCGCCACGTCGCGGTTGTCCTCGCCGGCCTGGTTGGCATCGCCCAGGAAGACCTCGTCGACGGCCGCGCCGGGGATCTGCGGAACACCGGCGAGCAGTTCGCGGACGGCGTGCGCGGCCAGGTCGTCGGGGCGGACGGACGCCAGCGCCCCGCCGTAGCGGCCGAAGGGGGTACGGGTGCCGGTGACGAGGTAGGCGTCGGTCATGCGGGGTCCTTGTCCGGTGCGGAGGGTGCGATGGGTGCTTGGTCGGGATGCCGAGCGGCGTGCTGCGCTGCCGCCTTTCGAAGCGCGTCGAGCACAGCCTGCCCGCGGTATTCGGTCAGGCGGCTCTCGAGCGGCCGGTCCATGAGCCGGTCGGCGTGGGCGAGCTGGCGCAGCAGCGGCGAGGCGCGGTAGCGGCCGTCGCGGTAGACGTCCTCAAGGTTGTCGAGGACTTCGCAGAGGTAGCCGAAGCCTAGATCCTCGCCCCACTCCAGCGGACCCTTGGGGTAGTTGACCCCGAGCTTCATCGCGGTGTCGATGTCGTCTTCTTCCGCGTCGCCCCGGTACAGCGCGTCCACGGCCTCGTTGACCAGGCGCGCGACGGTCCGGGTCACCACCATGCCGGGGACGTCCTCCAGCACCACGACGTTCTTGCCCTGGCTCTGGAAGGCCGCGATCACCGAGGTCAGCGCCACGTTCGGGGTGTCGGCTGCCGGGGCGAGGGCGACCGTCGGCATGCCGTCCGGGTCCAGGGCGAGGTCCACCAGGATCCGGCCGTCGCCGTAGGAGGTCGCGGTCTTGCCGTGGCTGCGGTGGAGCAAAGGCATGCGGGTCATCACCAGTTCGTGCGCCTCCGCGTAGCCCGGCGCGGGCTTCTCCACGTCCTCGCCGTACTCGTAGAAGCCGCGGCCGCTCTTACGGCCCAGGCGCTTCGCCGCGACGTGCTCCTTCTGCGTCCACGCCGGGGTGTAGCGCGGGTCGTAGCCGGTCGCCTCCCACACCGAGGTGGACACGGCCAGGTTCACGTCGAGCCCGATCATGTCCATCAGCTCGAACGGCCCCATCTTGAAGCCGCCGCTCTCGCGCAGGACCGCGTCGATGGTCGCGAAGTCCGCCGCCTGCTCCTCGTAGGCGCGCAGGGCCTCGGCGTAGAAGGGGCGCGCGACGCGGTTGACGATGAAGCCTGGGGTGGAGCGGCAGCGCACCGTGGTCTTGCCCCAGGACTCGGCCAGGTCCGCGACGGCCGCGCCCACCTCGGGGTCGGTGGCCAGACCATCGATGATCTCCACCAGCGGCATCAGCGGCGCCGGGTTGAAGAAGTGCATGCCGACCAGGCGCTCGGGCTCGCGCAGGCCGCCGGCGATGGCGCTGATGGACAGCGAGGAGGTGTTGGTGGCCAGCAGGCAGTCGGGGCCGACGATGTCCTCCAGGCCGGCGAACAGCTTCTGCTTGACGCCCAGGTCCTCGATCACCGCCTCGACCACGAGGGCGGCGTCCTGCAGGGCGTCCAGCTCCGCGATCGCGGAGAGCCGGTCCTTGCTCGCTTGAGCTTCCTCAGCAGGGATTCTGCCCTTCGCCGCGAGCGAGTCCAGGCGCTTTCCGATGCCCGCGACGGCGCGCTCGGCCGCCCCCTCGACCGCGTCGTAGACCGCGACCGGATGCCCGGCCTGCACGGCCAACTGGGCGATTCCGGCACCCATCGTGCCGGCGCCGATCACTCCGACGAGTGATGCGTTGGCGTCGCTCCCCACCATTGGCTCATCGCTCCTTCCCAGGCGGTGGCCGTCAGGGGGTGTCCCACCCTGGAACCGACCGACCGTTCGGTTTACTCTAGAACCCGTCAGGGCCGCCACACCAGCATTCCGGGAGTCAACGATGACCGCCACGGCCGAGCAGTTCTCCGTCCGCCACCGCGAAACCCTCGATCGGGCGGTGGAGGCGATCCGCGAACGGGCGTTCTGGACGCCCTACCCGGAGATCCCCAAGGCCTACGGCGAGGAGGCCGCCACCGCAGGCAAGCTGGCCTACGAGGGCTACCTGGACCGGCCGTTCCCGCTGGCCCAGCCCGGGACCGACGAGCTGGCCGGCGCGGAGAAGTCGCCGTACGGGGTGGCCCTGGGCGTCACCTACCCGCACCCGGACCTGGACATCCTGCTGCCGGCGATGCAGGCCGCGATGCCCGCGTGGCGCGACGCCGGCCCCGAGGCCCGGGCCGCGGTGCTGATCGAGGCGCTGGCCCGGCTCAACGCCCGCACCCACGAGATCGCACACGCCGTGCACCACACCTCCGGCCAGGCCTTCGGCATGGCGTTCCAGGCCGGCGGCCCGCACGCGCAGGACCGCGGACTGGAGGCGGTGGCCTACGCCTACGCCGCGCAGACCGCGCAGGTCGCCGCGGCCGAGTGGGAGAAGCCGCAGGGGCCCAAGCCGGCGCTGCACATGGCCAAGAAGTTCACCGCCGTCCCGCGCGGCATCGGCCTGGTCATCGGCTGCAACACCTTCCCGACCTGGAACAGCTACCCGGGCCTGTTCGCCTCGCTGGCCACCGGCAACGCGGTGGTCGTCAAGCCGCACCCGAACGCGATCCTGCCGCTGGCCATCTCGGTCGCGATCCTGCGCGACACCCTGGCCGAGGCCGGCTTCGACCCGGACCTGGTGGCCCTGGCGGTCGAGAAGCCGGGCGAGGGCCTGGCCAAGACCCTGGCCCTGCGGCCGGAGATCCGCATCATCGACTACACCGGCTCCACCGAGTTCGGCGTCTGGCTGGAGCGCAACGCACCCCAGGCCGTGGTCTACACCGAGAAGGCCGGCATCAACACGGTGATCGTGGACTCGGTGGACGACTACAAGGGCATGCTGGGCAACCTGGCCTTCTCCTTCTCCCTGTACAGCGGCCAGATGTGCACCACCCCGCAGAACATCTTCGTCCCCCGCGAAGGCATCACCGTCGCCGGCGAGCACAAGTCCTTCGACGACTTCGCCGCCGACCTGGCCGGCGCGGTGGACAAGCTCCTCGGCGACGACGCCCGCGCCAACGCCCTGCTCGGCGCGGTCTGCAACCCCGGCGTCGCGGACCGCCTGAAGAAGGCCGAATCAGTCGGCAAGACCGTCCTGGCCTCCCGCCCGGTGGCCAACACCGAGTACCCCGCCGCCGAGGTCCGCACCCCCCTGATCGCCGCGATCGACGTCGCCGACACCGAGGTCTACACCGCCGAATGGTTCGGCCCGATCAGCTTCCTGATCGCCGCCGACACCACCGACCAGGCCGTCGAGACCTTCCGCACCACCGTCCGCGACCACGGCGCCATCACCGCCGCGGTCTACTCCACCGACGACGACGTCATCGCCAAGACCGAGAACGCAGCCCTGGACGCCGGCGTGAACCTGTCGGTGAACCTCACCGGCGCCGTCTACGTGAACCAGAGCGCAGCCTTCTCCGACTTCCACGCCACCGGCGCGAACCCGGCGGCGAACGCGGCGCTGTCGGACCTGGCGTACGTGGCGAGCCGGTTCCGGGTGGTGCAGTCGCGGCGGCACATCTGACGCGACGCTGCAGCAGGGCAGGGCCACCTTTCGAGGTGGCCCTTTCTCACGCCTGCGGAGCGGACGAGTAACGCTCGATGGTGCCCGGAGCCGTGCTGGCGTCCAGAAACACCAGTTCCCACGGACCGGTGTTCACGTCGAAGTCCTTACCGAAGCCGACCCACTTCCCGACGATCCTGCGCCCGGTCGGCTCGGCCAGCATCTGGAGCGCACCGTAGTAGGTGGCGCCACGGTAGAAGCCTTCTTCCCCGGTTCGCTCGCGCCACGTCCCGGTGATGATGTTCCGGTCGACGGTCAGATCAACGCTCATCGAGGATTGCGGGTCAAGGGAGTTCGGGGAGATGGAACGGCCGGTGATCCGATCTCCGGTCTGGAGCAGAAGGACGTGGTGGGCGCCGGTGAAGGTCTGCTCTCGGCTGGAGGAGTAGAACTCGTAGCGCGACAGCCAGATGCCCGAGAAGTTGGACTGTTCTGCCTGAGCGACGGCAGTGGTCTCGGGATTGGCGACGCCCGGAGCGGAGGCTTCCGCAGCGGACATGTCATGACCTCCTTCTCGGTCCGGGCTGACCCTCGCGGGAAAACCCATGGCTTCGATCGGCACTCCGAGGACGGCCTCCAGAGCGCGTGCGTAGACCGGCCGGGGCTGTGCCGTGACGCCGGACTCCCAGCGCTGAACGAGGCGCTTGCTGGCGTCGTTGGGTTCACCGACTGCTTTTCCGGCTTCTCGGATGCGGCGGGCGAACTCCTCTTGACTCAGACGCAGGCTGAGCCGAGCGGTCTTCAGCGTGTCGTTCGTCATGCACCAAGGCTAGGGCCCCGACCACCGGAATGACACCGGTTTGACGCCTTTGGGACGGCGCGGCGACGCCGGGCTCGCCCAGGACACTGACTTCGTGGAAGACGAGCCTCAAATGACGTCCTCGTGCCCGACCAATCCGAGACCGGGGTCGCTGGTCGAGTACGCCGGGAAAACTTACAAGCTCATGGCGTATGTCGGCGTGGGCAAAGTGGCGCTGCGACCTCCGGACGGCGGCGTGGAGACCTGGGTCTCGGTCAACGAGATCAGACGGATCCCCGGTTACGAGTAGCCGCGCCCACCCATGGGTGGCCAACCCACGCCAGCCAGGCCAGACTGCCCCCATGAGCACCGAGCCCCCCGCCGTCCGCGTCGAGAAGAACGGTCCCGTCACCACGGTCATCCTGCACCGGCCTGCGGTGCGCAACGCCGTGGATCCGGCGACGGCTGTGGCGTTGCTGGCTGCTTTTCAGGATTTCGACAAGGATCCCGAGGCGCATGTCGCGGTGTTCTATGGCGACGGGGGGACGTTCTGTGCCGGGTTCGATCTCAAGGCTCTGACCGCTGGGGCGGTGCCGGCCGGGATGCTCGCTTATGGTGACGGGCCGATGGGGCCTTCGCGGTTGCGGTTGTCCAAGCCGGTGATCGCGGCGGTCGCCGGGCATGCGGTGGCCGGGGGGTTGGAGCTGGCGCTGTGGTGTGATCTGCGGGTCGTGGAGGAGAGTGCGGTCTTCGGGGTCTTCTGTCGGCGGTGGGGTGTGCCGCTGGTGGACGGCGGGACGGTGCGGCTGCCGCGGCTGATCGGCCACAGCCGGGCTATGGACATGATCCTCACCGGGCGTGCGGTGGCTGCCGAGGAGGCCCTGGCCTGGGGGCTGGCCAACCGGGTGGTGCCTGACGGGACGGTCCGGGACGCCGCCGAGGCGCTGGCCGCCGAGATCGCCGCGCTGCCGCAGCTGTGTCTGCGCGAGGACCGGATGTCAGTCCTGGAGCAGGAGGGGCTGGAGGAGGAGGCTGCGCTGCGCAACGAGCTGCGGCACGGGCAGGTCTCGCTGGCCGAGTCGGTTTCCGGTGCGCAGCGGTTCGCCGACGGGGCGGGGCGACACGGACAAGCGGCGGGCTGAAGGACCACTCGGCCCGGCCGCCCAGCAGCTCAGCCCTCCCCCAGCTCGGACCACGACTCGGACTCGGACTCGGACTCGGACTCGGACTCGGATTACGGCTCCAACTCCGACAACCGCATAGCCAGCAGCATCCCCGGCCACTCCCCCGTCTCCCCGGCCCGGAACTCCAGCACCCGCTTGAACCCGTACCCCTCGTACACCCGCACCAGGTTCCCGTCCTCGCCGGCCCAGCAGTCCACGCGCAGCAGGTCGATGCCGCGCTCGGCCGCTTCCTGCTTGGCGCGCTCGATCAGGGCTCGGCCGACGCCGTGGCCGGCGTGCTTGCGCGAGGAGATCAGGAAGTTGACGTAGAGCTCGCGTTCCTCGGCCTCCGGCACGTAGGGCTGGCACTGTTCGGTGATCACCATGATGCCCAGCGGTGTGCCGTCCTCGTCCTCCAGGACGCGCATCCCGCCGGTGTCGGCTCGTTGCAGGAAGGCCTCCCGCCGCTTGTCCTTGCCGGTCCAGGGCTCGGTGCCCCACTGCTGGGTGTTGCCCCGGGCGTTCATCCACTCCACGGCCTCGTCGCCGAAGGCCAGGAGGGCCGGGACGTCGTCCCGGCCGCCTACTCGAATCCGCATGATCCCTTCCTAGCAAAGAGTTCACGTGAATGCGCATCAGATGTGACCGCTGTTCACCGAGCCCTCCGCGAAGGGCTGTACAACTCCGCTCCATGAGAATCTACCTCGCGTCCAAGCGACGCCTCGCGGTCTCGGCGGTCGCGCTGGCCGTCGGCTCGGCCGTCCTGGTCCCGGCCACCGCCATGGCCGCCGGACGGCACCACGGCGGCCAGCCGACCACCTGGACGCTGTCCGGGCAGGTCGCTCCGGCCTCGCTCAAGGGCGGACCGTGGACGCTGGGCCAGACCCCGGCCACGTACGGCTCGCCGACCGCCGGATACTGCGACGCCTCCGGGAACGTCACCCGCAACCCGGGCACCGAGCTGTTCCAGCCGGCCTACTTCCCGAACGTCACCGGCAGCGGCCAGCACCTGACCGGCTTCTTCGACTACCGGCCCAAGGACACCGACGAGGCGGTCCTGGCGGCCAAGTCCGACGACGGCGGCAAGACCTGGACCTACCAGGGCCAGGCGCTGGAGTCGCAGAAGGGCCAGTGCCCCTCGCCGGACCTGAACGACGACGGCCAGGGCCACCCGACCGTGCTGCACGTGGGCGGCAAGGACTTCCTGTACACGCTGACCCGCCCGACGGCCGACACCCCCGGCTCGCAGCTGCTGGTGCACCGCATCGACTCCGACGCGAAGAACCCGCTGGCCAAGCTGCCCGCGGCGCAGGCCGTCGGCACCGGCGCCGCGACCACGCTGACCGCCGCCGTGACCCTGCCGGCCGCCACCATCCCGGCCGCCGCGACCTCGGCGTTCGAGATCCCGGGCACCGTCCGCGTCCAGACCTCGGCCGGCCTGCAGGACGTCCGCTGCACCGACTCCACCGCGACCTCGTTCACCGGCTGCACCGGCGGCACGGGTTCGGCGGCGAGCGGCGCGGCTGTTATCACCTACCCGGTGGTGCCGGCCGGCGCCCAGGCGACCACCGGCCTGGTGTCCCCCGACGGCATCCTGGGCGTGCTGCCCAGCAAGGGAGTCGGCGGCAAGGACGCCGTGACGGTGCTCTACGTCGAGAAGCAGCTGAGCTACTTCCAGACCGCCGACCAGGCCAACGCCTGCGCCGTGCCGTTCGCCACGCTGAACCAGATCGGCGAGGGCAAGAACAAGGCGCCGTACTACGGCAACAACGAGGACCGCTCCACGGTCCGCAGCGCCACCACGACCGACGGCATCCACTTCGTCGACCACGGCCCGGTCAACGGCCTCGGTGACAACGAGAGCACCAGCGCGACCGCGACCCGGTTCGTCAGCCCCTCGGGCACCGTGGTGAAGAACCCCGACGGCACCCTGGGCCTGTTCTACGCCGCCGGCAACTGCTACGACGGCGACAGCGACGGCTTCCACTACATCGGCTACGCCACCAGCAAGGACGGCGTGAACTGGACGATCGTCGACGGCTTCACCAACCCGCTGCTGGCGGTGGACACCACCTTCCCGCAGACGACGCCCGCGCTGTACTACAGCGGCCGCATCTACGGCCCGCAGGTCGTCCTGGGCCACGACGGCAAGACCGCGACCATGGTCTTCGCCGGCTACCGCACCCCCAAGCCGCTGCCCAAGCCCGGCACGGCGCTGGGCACGAACCCGAGCGCGCTGTACACCGTCGGTGCCAACGACCTGGCCAGCTACCGCAGTATCCTGACGGTCACGCTGACGACCAAGTAAGGCCTCTGGCTCGCGAATAAGACCACTTATTCAAAAAGGGCGCGGCCCGGGAACATTCCCGGGCCGCGCCGCCGTTCTGCCGGACATGGAGCCGTTGGAAATCATGGGGGCGCTGCTCACCGCCGAAGGCCGTGACAACCCCTATCCGCTCTACGACCAAGCACACCGGCTCGGCTCGGTCATCGACGCGGCGGACGGCTTCGTGATGGTGCCGGCCTACGACCAGTGCGACCAGGTCCTGCGCGACGCCTCGTTCGGGGTCTGGGACGTCGAGTGGCGCGGCCGGGTCTGGGACGACGAGCAGCAGCGCCGGCCCTCGCTGCGCAGCATGGAGCGCTCCGTCATCTACTCCAACGCCCCCGACCACGGCCGTATGCGTTCCCTGATCTCCTCGGTGTTCACCCCGCGCCGGGTCGCGGCGCTGGAACCGGCGATCGAGCAGGCCGTCGAGGCGCTGCTGGACCGGCTGGCCGAGGCCGGGGCGGACGGCACCGCCGTGGACCTCATGGACAACTTCGCCTATCAGCTCCCCGTATCAGTGATCTGCGACCTGCTCGGCATCCCGGCGACCGACCGCGAGACGTTCCGGGAGCTGGCCACCGAACTGGCCGCGGTCCTGGACCTGGTCGAGGACCTGAGCCGGCTGGACGGGGCCGACGCGGCCTGGATGGAGCTGGAGCTGTACTTCGGCGGGCTGCTCGCCGAGCGCCGCGCGCGCCCGCAGGACGATCTCGTCAGCGCCCTGATAGCGGTCTGCGACGCCGGCGGCTCCCGGCTCTCCGGCGCCGAGCTGTTGTGCAATCTGACGCTGCTGCTCATCGCCGGCTTCGAGACCACGGCGAACCTGTTCGGCAACGGCGTGCGGCTGCTGTTCGAGCACCCCGGGGTCGGCGCGGGTCTGCGGCGCGGGAACCTGCGCTACACCCGCTTCGCCGAGGAGGTGCTGCGCTACGACTCGCCGGTGCAGATGACGACGCGCATCGCGCTGACCGACGGCCTGACGGTCGGCGACGTCCCGGTCGCGGCGGGCGCGGAGGTCGCGCTGATGATCGGCGCGGCGAACCGCGACGCCCGGCGCTACGAGGACCCCGAGCGCTTCGACCCCACCCGCACCGAGATCGGCCCGCTGAGCTTCGGGGCCGGACCGCACTTCTGCGTGGGTTCGGTGCTGGCCCGGACCGAGGCGGCGATCGGATTCCCGCGGCTGCTGGAGCGCTTCCCGGCGCTGGCCCCGGCCGGCGAGCCGACCCGGAACGAGCGTTTTATCCTTCGCGGGTACCAACATCTGCCTGTTACCGTGAGCTGATTTTTCTGCTCCCGGGGGATGCCATGACACACGCTGAAGACACGGTCGCCGACGATGTCCGGCCGGACTTCGACGCCTTCGAACCCGGCACCGTGCTGCTGTCCGGCATCGTGGGCTCCACCGCCTACGGCCTGTCCGGCCCGGACTCGGATGTGGACCGCCTCGGCATGTTCGCGGCTCCCACACTGAGCCTGCTGGGGCTGCACACCCCGCGCGACAGCCACGTCACCACGCACCCGGACGTGACCTTCCACGAGGCCGCCAAGCTCGCCCGCCTGGTCCTGGGCGGCAACCCGACGGCCTCGGAACTGCTGTGGCTCCCCGACGACCTGTACGAGCGCCGCACGCCCCTGGGCGACGAGGCGATCGGCCTGCGCACGGCGTTCCTGTCCGCGCCGCGCGTCCACGACGCCTACCTCGGCTACGCCACCCAGCAGTTCCGCAAACTCCTGTCCCGCGACCCCACCTGGACCCACCACAAGATCGCCAAGCACGCCCGCCACCTCATGCGCCTGGTGAACCAGGGCCACGAGCTCTACACCACCGGCCACCTCACCATCCGCCTGCCCGACCCCGAGCGCTACCACGCCTTCGGCGAGAGCGTCGCCGCCGACCCGGACGCCGCGCGCCCCTTCATGGCCGACGCCGAGGAGCGCTTCGCGACGGCCCGCTCGGTGCTGCCGCGGGAGCCGGCGAGCGCGGCGGCTGAGGACTGGTTGGTGCGGGTGCGGAAGGCTTTCTGGGCGGGCTGAAGGCGCGCCCGTCACCCGTCACCCGCACCTCACAGCTCGAGCGCGTCCATGAACTTCTGCGCGAGGCCGGGATCCTCCGGGAGATCGAGTGCGGTGGTCAAGGCCGCAGCCCAGCCGTGGCAGAACAGCGACGGTCCGTCGTGGACCCGCAGCCCTCTGGCAGAAGCCTGCGATCGCGCGACCCGCAGCATGTGCAGATCGCCGCGATAGTTCAGCTCCCACACGACACCGCCCACCGGGAACGAGACCGCATCGGTCACCGGCGAACCGGGCCGGTCCTTGCCCGACCCGGTCGCGTTGACGATCAACGCCCCCGGCGCCAGAGCCGCGATCTCGGCGTCGAACGGCCCGTCCGCCGCCTCGGCGCTGATCTGCGGGCCATCGAGGACCGCGCGCAACCCGGCCACAGCCGCCGGCTCCCGATCGACGAACCGCAGCCGACCGGTGTGCCCGCGCCTGAGCAGGTGCTCCCCGAGCGCGATCGCCGTCCCACCGCTGCCCAGACACAGCAACTCACCACCGCGATCCGGCCAGATCTCCTCGACGACCCGGCCCACCGAGATCGGATCGCGCGCATACCCGCGGAGCCGCCCGCCGTCGTTCCGGATCGAATTGATCTCCCGGCACTGCCGCGCGAGGGGATCCAGCTCCTCGAAGGCGTCCGCCGCGGCGGCGAACAGCCCCACCTTGTGCGACGTGACCACCGCGCCAAGCACCGAGGGCTCGCGCAACCCTTCCAGAACCGCGCGGTAGACCTCCGCCGACGCGCCCACCGGGACATCGACCCCTGATACCTCGGCCTCGATCCCCAGCACCCGGGCCCATCGCGGAAAAGCCTGATGAATCAACGAAGCGCCGGTCGAGACGCCGACGAACCTCACCTCGGCCATGCCCCGCCCCTCACCGCAACCGATGCGCCGATCACCGATGCGCCGTCAGAATCGGCTGGTAGTACCCGGAGTCCAGCGGCTCGATCCACTGCACGTCCCGGAACCCGACCGCCGTCGCGAACTCCGCGAGTTCCGCGCGACCCAGGGCCCAGTACGTCGCGCGGCGGACGCGGATGTCCCACTTGTCGGGGCCGGTCGGCGCCAGTTGGAAGTGCTCCAGGTCGTACCGTTCGCCGTCGGGGTGCCAGTGCCACAGCTGGAAGGCGATCGCTCGCCCGGCCTCGTGGTCCGACACCTGCGGCGAGGTCGTCGTGGGGCGCTTGGCGCGCAGTTCGTCGTAGTCGCGCACGGTCAGCACCAGCAGTCCGCCGGGCCGCAGGACGCGCCGCATCTCGGCCAGGCCGGCGGTCAGGGCGTCCGGGGTCAGCAGGTGCGGCACCGAGTTGTCGGCGCTCAGGACCGCGTCGAAGACGCCGTCGGCGAAGGGCAGCGCGCCCATGTCGGCCGCGGCGGTGGGCAGGCTCACGCCGCGCGCCGCCGCCTCCCGCGCGGCCCGGGCCGCGGCGCGCGGGCTGAGGTCGGTGCCGATCATGCTCGCGCCGCCCAGCCGGGCCAGACCGATGGCCTGGGTCCCGATGCCGCAGGAGCAGTCCAGCACGCGTCCGGCCGAGCGCTTGGTGCCGGCCTCGATCACCGCCGAGAGCACCGAGGCCTGGTAGTCCATGCTGACGTCCCAGTCCCGGAACATCAGGTGGTAGTCGTCGGCCAGCTCATCGTAGAACGAGCGCATTTCAGCCCCTTGGTTGGCGGTTCCCCACAGCCTCACACCAAAGGCACCGGATCGTCCAACGCCGCCTCGCTGCGCCACCGCTTCATCTCCGCGGCGGCGGCCCGATGCCGCTCGGCCCGGGCCCGCGCGCTCGTCTGCCGGTTCCATTCCTCGGCGTGTTCGGGGTCGACATGTCCGCTATGGGTTGGCCGGACCACGCCGCCGCGCCCCGACAGCCGTGCCGCGCCCCGCCGCGCGGCCGCGACCGCGTCCGCCTTCTCGTCCCGCATCGCCGCGATCATGGGCTGGGCCGTTCCCTCGGCCATCGACGCCCGCACCTCCGGCATCATCCGCTCCAGCGCCCCGGCCCGCGTCAGCTCGACGGCCCACACCACCTCCGGCGCGGAGACCTCGGCCAGCCGCACATAGGCCCGCAGCCGCATCTCCGGCGTCAAGTGCGGATTGGCCACCCCGACCATCGACCGCACCCACGCGGCCTCTTCAACCGGCGCCGCGTGCACCATCTCCAGGAACGGCTCCTCCCCGTGCGAGCGCAGCAGGGCCTGCAGTCCGCGGAGCACCTCCTCCGGCTCGTCGCGCACCGCCTGGAACGCCAGCCGCCGCGCGGTCCCGCCGGCGAACTCATGGATCTGCACCGCGCGGGTGACCTCGGGCTCCGTGTCGTGCTCCCGTGCCAGGCGGGCCAGCACGCTGTCGGGCGTGAACGGGTTCTCGGCCAGGCGCATCCGCAGCGCGGTGTCCCCCAGCGACCCGAAGGCGTGCCCCACCAGCTCGCGGCACAGCGGCGCCTGCGAGGCCATGTCCAGGATCAGCGAGGCCTGCTCCCGCAACGCGCTCAGCTCCGCGGCCGAGGGCTGCTGGTGGATCGTCGCGCCGGAGGCCAGGAACGCGCGCGCGGCCAGCGGCGGTGCCAGTGCGAGCACGACGTTCGCCGCCCGCCAGCGCTGCCCGGACAGGTCCACGCCGGCAGCCTGCTCCTGCGGCGTGCGCCGCATCCCGCGCGCGATGACCCCGCGCCCCGAATCAGGCCTGGCCTTCACCAGGGCCGCCAAGGTGCAGCGCGCGGCGTCCACCTCGCGCACCATCCGGGCCCAGTACTGCGGGCCGGCGCTGTCCCCGCGCAGGATGGCCCGGGTGACGGCGTCGCCGACGGTCACGATCTCCGGCTCCATCACCAGCGTCACCGCCACCGCGGCCGGCCGCACGTGCCGCACGATCTCCGCCGGCCGGATCGTGCCCAGCCGCGCGCCGATCAGGGCCACTTCCCGCAGGTAGCCGAACTCGGCCGCGGGGTTGGGCCGCAGCCGGAAGGCGGCCACGGCCCGTTCGTAGTCGTCGATCGTGGGGTGCGAGGGCACCGGGGGCACGGGAAGCGGCGGGGGCAGTTGGGATCCCGGGGTGCGTCCCCGGTCTTCGACACGGTTCACGGCGATCCCTTCGCGGCCTCCCCGGCACCGCCGCCGACCGCCCCGACCAGATCGACGAGCTGCGCGTATTCCAGGGGGCCGGCTTCCATCAGCCGGCGCACCATGATCCGCCACCGGTGCGGGCTGTTGTCAAGATGCTGCCGAACCGCGTTTTCCAGCGGCCAGGCCGCCGGGTCGTCGGGGTGCGGGGTCCACTGGTCGTCCGGATCCGGGACGGTCACCCCCGGGATCTCCCGGCGTGCCGCGGCCTCGGCGGCCTTCAGCAGCGGTTCGGCGTCGCCGCCGGCCATCGAGGCCCGCACGGAGGGCAGCACGGCGTCGACGTTCCCGGCCGCGAGCGTCGCCACGTCCCAGACCGGTTCGGGCCCGGCGGCCTCGGCCAGGCGTCCGTGGAGCAGCGCCGAGGCGTCAGGGCTCAGATACCCGCCGAATTTCTTGAGCAGGAAGTGCAGGCGCTCGACGTCCTCGGCGGCGGCGACGAGCTGGTAGATCCGGGCGTGGCCGAGCAGTTTGACGACGTCCGTGATCACGGTCCAGGGGATCCCCATGTGTTCCAGGACGAAGAGCACGTCGGAGCGCAGGGCCGGATCGGCGACGTCGTGGAGCATCGCCAGCCGGGTGTTCGGCGGGTCCGCGGGGTCGTGCAGCAGCCGCCGCAGGGCCGCGGCGGGGGCCGCCCGGTTGGACGCCAGGGCACGGCGGGCGTCGTGCCCGACATCCGCCGCGAGCACCCGCTCGACCAGCCCCGGAGGCAGCGGCCGCCCTTCGAGCAAGGCCATCTCGAAGGGGTTGAGCACTCCGGGCTCCTCGGACAGGACCTCCAGGCCCACGTGCGGCCGCGCGAAACACAGCAGCACGTTCGCGCTGGGGACGTCGTCGATCACGTCGTCGATGTCGTCCTCGTCCGGCAGCGCCTGCCTGGGGCCCAGGACGGCGGTGGAATCGACGAGCTCTGCGACGGTCCCGGTCCACACGAGCGAGCGGATCAACAGGACGGTCCACAGCGGGATGTCGTCGCCGATCCGCTTGTAGAGCAGGCCGCGCAGCTCCTCGGCCAGATCGGCGCGGCCGCGGGCGGCCGGCAGGATCTCCTCGCCGCTGCGCCAGGCCAGGTCCAGGACCACGCTGGCCGGGACGGCGTGCTCGATGACCTCCGCGGCGCTCAGGGTGCCGAGGGTCAGACCTCTGATGATCAGAGCTCTGACGGCCTCGACGAACTCCGGCTCCTCCTCGAAACTCCCCCATCGCGGCCGCAGCGCGGTCACCGCCGCAGCGATCCGGCGTAGGGCCGCGACGTCGGGCGCGCCGACGTGCCAGGCCCCCGGCGGATAGTCGGCGAGCAGCCGGCGCCGCACCTCCTTGGGGAGGTCTTCGCGCGCCGCGGCTTCATCGAGCCCTGCGACCTGCGCGAGGAACCGCCCGCGATCACCGGCGACGCTCTCGTGGCCGTCCGCCAGCGCCAACACCTCGTCCCAGTCCAGCTGCCAGGAGCGCGATCCGGCGCCGGGCCGGTCCCAGCGCTGCACCCAGCTCTGGTCGCGCCAGCCGGGCTGGGCCGCGGGGATCGGGCCGGGCAGCCCGAGCACGCGCGCGGCCGGCAGAGCCAGACTCAGGTCGGCGGCCCCGGCCAGCACGCGCAGCAGTTCGAACTCCGCGTCGCCGGTGTCGGTGTCGGCCAAGTGCTCCGGTGAGAGCGGCAGGACCGCCGTGCCGAGGAAGCCGGCGAGTTTCGCGCGCAGATCCGGCGGCACGATCGGCCGACCGTCGACCCCGACGCGGTCGCGCAGGATCGCCAGTCGCACCCAGGCGATTCCGCTCTGTTCCAGCCGCCCGAACAGCGCGCGGTCGATGGCGGGTTCGGCGCGGCTCAGGAGTCTGCGACGTGCGGCATCCAGGCCGTGCACGGCGTCGTGGTCGCGCGTTGCCTGCCCGGGAGTGCGCGGCCGCCACGGCAGCCGCAGCTGCCAGGCCAGGGTGGTCCGGGCGGCGGGCGGTCCGTGGGTGATGACGTGGTCGATCACCGCCGGCGGCAGAGCCGGTCCGAGGCGCGCGATCCCGGCGTTGAGTTCGACGGGGCTCAGGGCATTGAGAACCAGCGGCAGATCCTCGGCCCGCGCGACCTGCGTGAACAGCAGAACCCGCGCGGCCGCGTCCGGAACCGCCGGCGGTGTGGCGCCGCCCTCGGCCGCGATGCTCATGGCCCCCGCCTTGCCTCCCGCCTGCGCGCTTGTGTGGCATGACCATGATGCCGCACGCGGGTGCCCGGGACACGTAGCCGGAAGTCGTTGCCTGATGTCACCCGGCCGGCCATCCGAACAGCGATCCGAACAGTCGGCCGTCCGGTGAGCCGACAAGGGCAGCCGACCGGTCAGCCGGCCCGGCCGAGCACCTCCAGCGCCTGGTCGGCGATCTCGATCTCCTCGTCGGTCGGCACCACCAGCACCGCCGTCTCGGCCCAGTACGGCGAGATGTACCGCGCTTCCTTCGACTCCTGCCCGTTGCGCTTCGGGCTCACCGCGATCCCCAGCTTCTCCAGCCCGGCGACCGCCCCGGCCCGCACGGTCGCCGAGTTCTCGCCGACCCCGGCGGTGAACACCACGGCGTCGACGCGCCCCAGCGCGGCCAGGTAGGCGCCGATGTACTTGCGGATGCGGTAGCAGTACGCGTCCAGCGCCAGCCGCGCGGCCTCGTCGCCCTTCGTCGCAGCGGCGTCGATGTCGCGCAGGTCGTTGCTGCCGGCCAGGGCCAGCAGGCCGCTCTCCTTGTTCAGCGTCGCGTCGATCTCCTCGGCGCCGCGGCCGGTCTGCCGCGCGATGTACGCCGGGACCGCCGGGTCCAGGTCGCCGGAGCGGGTGCCCATGATCAGGCCTTCGAGCGGGGTCAGGCCCATCGAGGTGTCAACACTCTTACCCTCGCGCACCGCGCAGACGCTGGCGCCGTTGCCCAGGTGCAGCACGATCATGTTCACCTCCTCCGGGCGCCGTCCCAGCAGCTCCGCCGCGCGCCGGGAGACGTACTGGTGCGACGTGCCGTGGAAGCCGTAACGCCGGACCCCGAGGTCCTCGCGCCACTCCTTCGGGACCGCGTAGGTGTAGGCCGGCGCCGGAAGCGTCTGGTGGAACGCCGTGTCGAACACCGCCACCTGCGGCGTGTCCGGGAACGCCGAGCGCGCCGCCTCGATCAGGGTCAGGTTCGTCGGGTTGTGCAGCGGCGCCAGTGGAATCAGGTCCCTGATGGTGTCGCAGACCTCGTCGTCGATCAGCGTCGGGCCGCGGAACCGGTCGCCGCCGTGCACCACCCGGTGCCCGACCGCGGCCAGGTTCGAGCGGTCCAGGGCCTCCTGGAGCTCGTCCAGCACCACCCGCATGCCGGCCGCGTGGTCGGCGACGCTGCCGGCGGACTCGCCGATGCGCTCGACGATGCCGACCGCCAGCCGCTTGCGGTCGTCCATGTCGAGCAGCTGGTACTTGATCGACGACGAGCCGGAGTTCAGGACGAGGACCTGCTTCACCGTCCGCTCACCTCGTTCACGTTCTCCTCGCCCTGAGCCTGCACGGCCGTGATCACGATCGTGTTCACGATGTCCTGCACCAGCGCCCCGCGCGACAGGTCGTTGACCGGCCTGCGCAGTCCCTGCAGCACCGGCCCGACCGCGACCGCCCCGGCACTGCGCTGCACCGCCTTGTAGAGGTTGTTGCCGGTGTTCAGGTCCGGGACGATGAACACCGTCGCACGCCCGGCCACCGCGCTGCCGGGCAGTTTGAGCGCCGCGACCTCCGGATCGGCGGCGGCGTCGTATTGGATCGGGCCGTCCAGCGGCAGGTCCGGGTCGCGTTCGTGGGCCAGCTTAGCGGCCGCGCGGACCTTCTCGACGTCCTGTCCGGACCCTGATTCGCCGCTGGAGTACGACAGCATCGCGACCCGCGGCGGCACGCCGAAGGCCGCGGCGGTGCGGGCCGAGGAGACCGCGATGTCGGCGAGCTGTTCGGCGTCCGGGTCGGGGATGACCGCGCAGTCGCCGTACACCAGGACCCGGTCGGCGAGCAGCATGAAGAAGACGCTGGAGACCACCGAGACGCCGGGCTCGGTGCGGATGATCTCGAAGGCCGGCCGGATGGTGTGCGCGGTGGTGTGCACGGCCCCGGACACCATGCCGTCGGCGCGGCCGGTGTGGACCATCATCGTGCCGAAGTAGGAGACGTCCTGGACGATGTCGCGGGCCTTGTCCAGGGTCATGCCCTTGTGCTCGCGCAGCCGGGTGTAAACGCGTGCGAACTCCTCGACCAGGACCGGGTCGGCCGGGCTGACGATCCGCACCCCGGCCAGGTCCAGGCCCAGGGCGTTGGCCCGCGCCCGCACCTTCTCCTCCTCCCCCAGGACGAGCAGGTCGGCGGCGCCGCGCCGGGCCACGATGTCGGCGGCGCGCAGGATCCGGTCGTCGCCGCCTTCGGGCAGCACGATGCGCCGGCGCTGCGACCGGGCCCGCTCCAGCAGCTGCGCCTGGAACATCAGCGGCGTCACGGCGACCGAGCGCGTCACGTTGAGCCGGTTCAGCAGCACCGAGGTGTCGACGCCGCGCGCGAAGGCGCCGAGCGCGGTCTCGGCCTTGCCCGGGTGCGCCACGGTGATCTCGCCGCGCACCGCCGCCAGGTGCAGCGCGGTCGGCAGCGTGTCCTCGGGGCTGGCGATGATCGGCAGCGGCGAGGACACGCCTTCCAAGAGCCGCGAGACGCTGGCCGGGAGGGTGAACCCGCCGGTGAGGAAGACCCCTGACAAAGCGGGGAAGTTCGCGGCCTCGTGCGCGGCCAGCAGGCCGGGCACCAGACCCGCCGTGCGGTCCCCGGGCGCGATGATCGCGACGCCCTCGGTGAGCCGGTCCAGCACGTTCGGCAGCGACATCGCCGCCACGACCAGGGAGGCCGCCTCGCGGTCCAGCAGGGCCTCGTCACCGCTGATCAGCCGGCCGTCGGCGGCGTCGACCAGGTCGCGGATGGTCGGCGCGGTCAGGCCGGGGACCTCGGGGATGGTGTAGACCAGCGGCGCGGCGGCGTCCCCCTCCGGCCCCAGCACCGCGGCGATCTCCCGCCGCACCTCCTGCTCGGCGCCGGCCCGCACGCGGTTGACGACCACGGCCAGTTCGGTGGCGTGCAGCCGGGTCAGCTCCTGGCGGGAGACCCGGACCACCGCGGCCACGTCCTGCGGCGTGCGCTCCATGCCGCCGACCACCAGCAGCACCGGCAGTCCGAGGTTGGCCGCGACGTTGGCGTTGAAGCCGAACTCGGTGGTGTTCGCGGCGTCGGTGAAGTCCGAGCCGACCACGACCACGGCTTCGCAGCGTGCTGCCAAGGCCCGGTAGCGGTCGACGATCGTCTCGACCGCGCGCGCCGGGTCCAGGTGCACCGCGTCGTAGGTGGTGCCGACGCAGTCCTCATAGGGTTCGTCGACGCGGTAGCGGGTGCGGATCAGGTCCACGACCGCGTCGACCGCCCCGCCGCCGGGCACCACCGGACGGAACACCCCGAGCCGCCGCACCCGCCGCGACATGGCCTCGGCCACTCCGAGGGCGACGACCGTCTTCCCGCTGGCGGCGTCGGTCGCGGTGATGTACAGGCCCTGCGCCGCGGTCGCCTCCCGATCCACTCCGTCCACATCCGCGATCATGCCAGGGTGACCCGTCCGGCGCAGCACAAGGGGCGCGGCCTGCGACAGCCGACGGAGGCTGGTCGGGTGACACGCCTTTCTCGAAGCTCGCAGCGCAAGGGCCCGCTGTCCGCCAAGGACCTCGACGCCGTCAACGCCTACTGGCGCGCCGCCAACTATCTGTCGGTGGGCCAGATCTATCTGCTGGACAATCCGCTGATGCGCCGGCCGCTGAGCCTGGACGACGTCAAGCCGCGGCTGCTGGGCCACTGGGGCACCACGCCGGGGCTGAACTTCATCTACGCGCACATGAACCGGGTCATCAAGGCGCGGGACCTGGACGCCATCTATGTCGCCGGCCCCGGGCACGGCGGTCCCGGCGTGCTGGCGAACGTCTATCTGGAAGGGACCTACAGCGAGGTCTACCCGGGGATCGGCCAGGACGAGGAGGGGATGCGCAAGCTGTTCCGCCAGTTCTCCTTCCCCGGCGGCGTGCCCTCGCACGTCGCGCCGGAGACCCCGGGCTCGATCCACGAGGGCGGCGAGCTGGGCTACTCGCTGGTGCACGCCTACGGCGCCGCGTTCGACAACCCGGACCTGCTGGTCTGCGCGGTGGTCGGCGACGGCGAGGCGGAGACCGGGCCGCTGGCCGGATCCTGGCACTCGAACAAGTTCGTGAACCCGGTGCGCGACGGCACGGTGCTGCCGATCCTGCACCTGAACGGCTACAAGATCGCCAACCCGACCGTGCTGTCCCGGATCCCGCAGGTTGAGCTGGAACAGCTGATGCGGGGTTACGGCTACGAGCCGTTCACCGTCGTCAGCGAGGAGGGCGCGGACCCGCTGGAGGCGCATCAGGCGATGGCCGCGACGCTGGACGCGATGCTCGACCGCATCGCGGACATCCGGACGCGGGCGGCCAACGGCAAGGACGGCGGCGCGCGGCCGGCCTGGCCGATGCTGATCCTGCGCACGCCGAAGGGCTGGACCGGCCCGAAGACGGTGGACGGCAAGCGCACGGAGGACTCCTGGCGCTCGCACCAGGTCCCGATGTCCGACGTGCACACCAATCCGGCGCATCTGAAGGTGCTGGAGGAGTGGATGCGCTCCTACCGTCCCGAGGAGCTGTTCGACCCGGCCGGCACGCTGATGCCGGAGCTGGCCGCGCTGGCCCCGGCCGGCAGCCGGCGCATGGGCGCCAACCCGCACGCCAACGGCGGCGTCCTGCTGCGGGACCTGAAGATGCCCGACTTCCGCGACTACGCGGTCGACCCGATCGGCCACGGCATCGAGCACGCGGAGTCCACCAAGATCCTGGGCACGTTCCTGCGCGACATCATGACCGACAGCTCGGGGGCCGACAACTTCCGGGTCTTCGGGCCCGACGAGACGGCCTCCAACCGGCTGCAGGCGCTGTTCGAGGCGACCGGGCGGATGTGGAACGCCGAGACGGTGCCGTGGGACGACGAGCACCTGTCGGTGGACGGCCGGGTCCTGGAGCCGCTGAGCGAGCACATGTGCCAGGGCTGGCTGGAGGGCTACCTGCTGACCGGGCGGCACGGGTTCTTCTCGTGCTACGAGGCGTTCATCCACATCGTCGACTCGATGTTCAACCAGCACGCGAAGTGGCTGAAGACGACCCGCCACATCCCCTGGCGCGCCCCGATCGCCTCCCTGAACTACCTGCTGACCTCGCACGTGTGGCGCCAGGACCACAACGGCTTCTCGCACCAGGACCCCGGCTTCATCGACCACGTGGTGAACAAGAAGGCCGACGTGATCCGCGTCTACCTGCCACCGGACGCGAACACCCTGCTGTCGGTGGCGGACCACTGCCTGCGCTCGCGGGACTACGTGAACGTCATCGTCGCCGGCAAACAGCCGCAGTTGCAGTACCTGTCGATGGACGAGGCGATCGTGCACTGCACCCGCGGCATCGGCATCTGGGGGTGGGCCTCCACCGACGGCGACGGCGAACCGGACCTGGTGATGGGCTGCGCCGGCGACGTCCCCACGATGGAGACCCTGGCGGCGGTGGACATCCTGCGCCAGCACTTCCCGGACCTGAAGATCCGGGTGGTGAACGTCGTGGACCTGATGCGCCTGCAAGGCAGCAACGAGCACCCGCACGGCCTGGACGACAAAGAGTTCGACGCCCTGTTCACCACCGCGAAGCCGGTGGTGTTCACCTACCACGGCTACCCGTGGCTGATCCACAGGCTGACATACCGCCGCACCAACCACGTGAACTTCCACGTCCGCGGCTACAAGGAGGAGGGCACCACGACGACGCCGTTCGACATGGCGATGCTGAACGACATCGACCGCTACCACCTGGCGATCGACGCGATCGACCGCGTCCCGGGCCTGGCCGAGCGCGCCGGGCACGTGCGCCAGCAACTGCTGGACGCGCGGTTGAAGGCGCGGCAGTACACGCGGGAGTTCGGGGAGGATGATCCGGCGATTTCGGGGTGGGTGTGGCCTTACTGAGGGCTTTGCCCCGTTGACACAACCTCGGCCGCCCGCTCAAGCATGCGGCGCATGATTTCCGGCGGGATCCCGGGATTCATGGCGGTGTTCTGGGCGATGCAGGTGCCCAACGAGCAGCCGCACTCCAGGAGAAGGAGTGAGACCAGGGCCTCGGCGGGAAGGGCCGGGTTGCGCCATGCTCGCCAGCTGACGTCGCGACGGTCGGCGTCCTGGGCGAGCCTGGCCGCGGATTCGGGGGAGCGCCGCGTCGGGCCAGCCGACATCAAGGCCGGGGTCGCCGACGCTCCGGCCGGAACCGCGCTCACCGATCTCGAAGCGCTGGCAGGGTGGCTCGCCGCCCGGCCGCCCGATGAGCGCGCCGAGCCGTTCACCTATGTCGTCATCCCCGACGGGGTCCTGCGCGTTGCTCCTCGGCGCAGCGAGCATGTGGCCTGCGCGGCCGGAGCGGCGGTGCTGGCCGCCGGCGAGATCGCCTTCGAACGGCGCGCCGGGCGGTGGTGCGTCGCGTCGGTCAGCAACCAGTCGACCGGCTACCGCCCTGACGTGGCGTGCTGGTCGGCGGTCGCCGGTGCCTTGGACCGGCTCGGCGTGGGCCGCCCCGCCGCGTTCACGAGCGAGGTCCTGTTCCGTCGCTGTGTCGGCTGCGGTGAGGTGAACCTGGTCCGCGATGGCGAGGGCTTCTGCGTCTTCTGCGACGCCGAGCTGCCGTCCGCCTGGAACATCAGCACTCAGATTTCACCCGATCCCCTGGTTTGATTGCGCCACCCCTTTTCGGCCGATCGTGCCCCGCCTAGCTTCGAACGTATGCCGAAGCCGTTCCAGCTGCCCGATTTCTACATGCCGTACCCAGCCCGCCTGAACCCGCATCTGGAGTACGCGCGCGTCCATTCCAAGGCGTGGGCGCGTGGGTTGAGCATGATCGAGGGATCGGGGGTGTGGGACGAGGACGACTTCGACCGGCATGACTACGCGCTGCTGTGCGCGTATACGCACCCTGACTGTGACGCCGAGGAGTTGGCGCTGGTCACCGACTGGTATGTGTGGGTCTTCTTCTTCGACGACCACTTTCTGGAGGTCTACAAGAAGCCGCGCGACATGGTCGGGGCCCGGGCCTATCTGGATCGGCTACCCGCGTTCATGCCGGTCGGCGACCTGGCGGCGGCGCCGGAGCCGACCAATGCGGTGGAGGCGGGGCTGGCCGATCTGTGGCTGCGGACGGTGCCGGCCAAGACCGAGGCCTGGCGGCGGCGGTTCGCCGAGAGCAACCGGCATCTGCTCGAGGAGTCGTTGTGGGAGCTGGCGAACATCACCGAGGACCGGGTGTCCGATCCGGTCGACTACATCGAGATGCGGCGCAAGGTCGGCGGGGCGCCGTGGTCGGCGCACCTCGTGGAGCACGCCAACGGGATCGAGGTGCCCGACCGGGTCGCCGCCAGCCGGCCGCTGCGGGTGCTCAGGGACACCTTCGCCGACGCCGTCCACCTGCGCAACGACCTGTTCTCCTACCAGCGGGAGGTCGAGGTGGAGGGCGAGAACTCCAACTGCGTCCTGGTCCTGGAGCACTTCCTGGGCTGCGACCCGCAGACCGCCGCGGACCACACCAACCAGCTGCTCACCAGCCGCCTGCACCAGTTCGAGCAGACCGCGCTGACCGAGCTCGCTCCGCTGTTCGCCGAGCACGGCGTCGGGCCGGTGGAGGCGCTCCAGGTCGGGCTGTATATCAAGGGCCTGCAGGACTGGCAGGCCGGCGGGCATGAGTGGCACCTGCGCTCGTCGCGCTACATGAACGACGCCGCCGACGGCGGTGCCGCACCGGCCGCGCTGCCCGGCCCCCTGGGCCTGGGCACCTCCGCCGCGCGCATCCTGGCCTCCGTCGCGAAGACCATGCCGGCCCGCCTGAAGCGCCTGAGCCACCCCGCCTACGAGCAGGTCGGCCCGACCCCGATCCCCGCCTTCGACGCCCAGGCCGAGCTGCGCCTGAGCCCACACCTGGCGGTCGCCCGCCGCCACGCGGTGGACTGGTCGCGCCAGATCGGCTACTTCGACGACATCTGGGACGAGAAGCACCTCGTCGGCGCCGACTTCGCCCTGTGCGCCGCGGGCATCCATCCCGACGCCCCGCTGGAGGAGCTCGACCTCGCGACCGCCTGGCTGGTGTGGGGGACGTACGCCGACGACTACTACCCGGCGGCCTTCGGGGCGACCGGCGATCGGGCCGGCGCCCGACTCTGCAACGAGCGTCTGAGCACCCTGATGTCCGACACGCCTCCCACGCCGGCGTCAGCTCTCGAACGCGGCCTCGCCGACCTGTGGCGCCGCTCGACCACCGGTGCCTCGCCGGCGGCCCGCGAGGCGTTGCGCCGTGGTGCTCAGGCGATGATCGACAGCTGGCTGTGGGAGCTGGACAACAACGCGGTGCGCCGGATCCCGGACCCGATCGACTACGTCGAGATGCGCCGCGACACCTTCGGCTCCGACCTGACGATGGCGCTGTCCCGGCTCGGCCACGGACCGGTCCCGCCCGAGGTGCTGCGCAGCCGTCCGGTGACGGCGCTGGAGCACGCCGCCGCCGACTGGAGCTGCCTGCTGAACGACCTGTACTCCTACCAGAAGGAGATCCAATTCGAGGGCGACGTCCACAACGGCGTCCTGGTCGTACAGGACTTCTTCGACTGCGACCGCGACCGGGCCGTGCAGATCCTCAGTGCCCTGATGACGGCCCGGCTCGACACCTTCCAGCACGCCGCCGACGTCGAGATCCCGGCCCTGGCCGACACGATGCGCCTGTCGTCCGCGACCCGCACGGCTTTGGAGCTTCACGTTCAGGAACTGCGCGACTGGATGGCCGCGATCTTGAACTGGCACGAGAAGACCGGACGCTATCCGGAGGCCGAGCAGCACCGGCGGCGGGTGGCCCGCCTCGGGCGTCCCGGCCGGGGCTCGCTCGGCGGCAACGCCGCGAGTGTGCCGCACCAGCCTTACGCGGCCGGCTGATCTACTCCGCTGTGGCGGTACGCACGACCCGGGGCCGGCGCGAACCGGGCGGCCACGCCCCGCAGTCCCGCGAACGCCTACCCGGCGAACACCCCGCCAGCCCCGAACACCATCTCCGCGAACCGCTCCCCGATCACCCGGTACCCGGCCGCCGTCGGGTGCAGCCCCTCGCCGAGGAGTTCGTCGGCCTCGTCCAGGGCCAGCAGCCGCAATCCGTCCAGATAGAAGATGTTCGGGTCCTGCTTCGCCCGCTCCGCCACGATCCGCCGCAGCTCCCGCCGCACCACCTCCAGTGTCAGCGCCCCGGCGGCCACGGTCGCCGGGTCGCCGGTCGCGTGGAAGACGTCCTCGCGCCAGACCGTCGGGCCCGGCGTCCGCTCCAGGGCCGGGCAGGCGATCGGCGCGACGACCAGCAGCGGCGTGTCCGGGTGCCCCTCGCGGACGGTGTCCAGGAAGCCGTGCACGGTCGGGCCGAGGGTGCGCAGCCGGTAGGCGGCCCTGGCGGTGAAGTTGATGCCCAGCTTCAGGCTGATCAGGTCGGCCTCGGCGTCGCGGATGGAGCGCGCGACGAAGGGGTCCAGGAAACAGTTCCCTGACAAGCCGAGGTTCACCGGGTCGACGCCGGCGGCGCGGGCCGCGATCACCGGCCAGACACCCAGCGGCGACTCGGCCTCGTTGCACGCGCTGATCGAGCTCCCGTGGTGCAGCCACTTCCGGTTCCCGGTCGGGGTCGGCGGCTCGACGTCGGCGTCCGCGCGCAGGGCAACCAGTTCGGTCCTCGCCCAGTGCGGCAGCCAGATCTCGATCTCCTTCGGCCCGGCCGGCAGCGCCGGGAAGCGCACCGTCGCGGGCCGGCCGGCCACGAAGCCGACCTGCGTCATCGTCAGGTCCATCAACTGCACGTTGCCCACCGGGGCGGGCACCGGCTCGCCGACCGCGACGCCGTCGCACGTGATCTCGAAGGTCCCCGCGTCGTCCGGCCGGGGCTCGTTCTCCGCCATCATCGGGACCGTGGTCAGCACGTCCAGCTCGATCACCGTGGCCGCGCTCCGGAATGCCAGCCGCACCCCGGATCCGGCCGTGGCCTGGCGCTCCATCGACGCGTCCGACTGCGCGACGGTCCACTCCGGCAGCCGCCGGGGCAGGACGCCGACCTCCGTCGGGACGACCTCCAGGGCCCCGCGGATCTCGGCCGGCCCGTCGGTGAGCGGCACCTGCCGCAGCGCGTCTGTCATACCGTCGAAGGTAACAGGGAAGATCACCGGCGGTCGCGCAGAATTGGGGGGCCAGCCCTACCCCGACTCGGGTGGCAGCTCTCTGACCTGCGGGCCCCTGGCTCGGCCATCGTGGAGCCATGCGAAAGACGTCAGCACTCCTCGCGGCCGCGGGCATCGTCGCCGCCACCGCCGCCATGCCGGTCGCCGCGAACGCCGCGACCCCTGAACCCGCCGCGGCCGTCCCCGCCGCGTCGGCCGCCGTCCCGGCCTTCGACTACCGCGACTGCCCGCAGCTGCCCGCCGGCGTCGACCCCGCCGAGTGGCGCTGCGAAGTCCTGGTCGCCGAGGGCACGGCCACCATCGGCGGCGCCGTGCTCCCGTTCGACTTCACCGCCGTCACCCACGCCGAGGGCCCGATGCCCGACGGCACCCCCGGCCAGGTCTTCGGCGGCTTCCGGGCCGCGCGCCTGCCGGTCCCGGGAGGCCAGTCCGGCGACGGCCACGGCCCGAAGCTGTGGATCCAGCCGCACCTGACCGCCGCCCCGGACTTCTACAGCCAGACCGGCGCGATGAGCCTCACCTTCCAGCTCACCGGCCCGCGCCTGGGCCGGGGCTGCTCGATCGGCACCGACGCGGCGCCGGTCCAGGTCGCGGCCGCGCGGGTCCCGGGCAGCACGAACTGGCTGTCGCAGGACCCGCCGATCATCACCTTCCAGGTGCTGGACCAGACCTTCTCCGCGCCGGAGGTGAGCGGCTGCGGCCGGGCGGCCGGGGAGCTGAACCGCCGCCTCGGCCTGCCTTCGCCGTCCGGCTCGAACCGGCTCAGCGCGACCGCGTTCTACTCCTTCAGGACCTACGACCAGCTCTAGAAACCCTTACCGGGCCTCAGCGCTCAAGCGGCTCAGCCGAGGTCCAGCGACGTCATCCCGAACGCCTTCCCGTGATCGACCTCGCGCACCGGCCCGGTGTACATCCGGGCCACCTCGAACGAGGGCTCCAGGCCCAGCGCGCCGACCATCGCCAGCGCCTCGCGGTTGGTATCCGGCACGTCGATCACGATGCGCGCCGCGCCGGTGCGGCCCGTCCCGCCGCGCCCGGTGAACCCCGGGTCGCCGGCGGCCCCGGCGACCAGCGCGTCCAGGATCACCTCGGCGTAGACGCGGGAGTCGGCGAACAGCGGGCCGACGCGGTGGCCGTCGTGGGCCGTGCGCAGCACGCCGTAGCCGACGAGCCGGCCGTCGACGATCAGGGCCCTGCCGACGTGCCCGGGGGCGGCGAACCACTCGCGCAGGAACACCGGGCGCGGCGCCGGGAAGCACAGCGCGTCGTAGTCGGCGACCTCGCCGAAGCCGGCCTGGGCCAGCGGCACCGCGGCCGCCGAACCCGAGCCGTCGGAGGTCAGGTCGCCGACGAAGCGCACGGTGCGGTGCGCGTCCGTGAAACCCGACTTCCGGTATTTGTCCTGCTGCGCCAGGACCCCGTCGAGGCCGACGGTGCGCGCGCCGGCCCGCGGCAGCGCCGCCTTCCACGTGGCCAGGCCGTGGCCGCGGCCGCGGAACTCCGGCTTGACCAGGTGCAGCCCGAGGAAGGAGAAGTCCTCGCCGTAGTTCACCACGGACACCGCCGAGACCGGCTCGCCGCCGATCCGCCCGACGAAGAAGCCCTCGGGGTCCTGCGCCAGGAAGCAGGGGCCGTCGTGGTCTCCGGGGTTCCATCCCTCGTCGGCGCACCAGCCCTGGATGAGGGGCCAGTCGGCGAGGGACGCGCGCGTGATCTGCAGGCTGTCCGTCATAGCAATATCTTTGCGTGCACCGGCCCGCCGCACCGGGTCCGACACGCGGGCCCCGGCCGGGCACCTCGGATGCCATGATGAGCCCATGACCAACCCGTGGAACGCCCTCGTCACGCGCCTCGGCCGTCAGAAGTGGTTCGCGACCACCTTCAAGGGAGTGGCCCCGCACGTGGACCGCTTCCTGGGCCGGGTCACCGGCGGCCGGGTGTTCATGCTCACCGGTACCGGACTGCCGACGCTGCTGCTGACCACCACCGGCCGCAAGTCCGGCCAGCAGCGCACCGTGCCGCTGCTGTACTCGCGCTACCAGGGCGCGCTGCTGGTGGTCGGCTCCAACTGGGGCCAGGAGCAGAACCCGGCGTGGGCGCTGAACCTGCTGGCGAGCCCGGAGGCGACGGTCGCGGTCCGCGGGGCGTCCGGTCCGGTCCACGCGCGCGTCCTGGAGGGCGAGGAGCGCGAACTGGTCTGGAACACGATCCTGACGAAGACCTGGCCGGGCTATGAGAACTACGCCGAGCGCTCCGGCCGCCACATCAACATCTTCGCGCTGGAGCCGGTGAAGAAGACCACGGCCGCCGGATGAGCGTCCGCACCCTGAGCGAGCGCGAACTCAACCGCGCCACGCTCGACCGGCAGCTGCTGTTGCGGCGCTCGGAGATGGACGCGGCACAGGCCGTGGAGCACCTGGTCGGCCTCCAGACGCAGATCCCGCCGAACCACTATGTGGCGCTGTGGTCGCGGTTGACGGACTTCGACCCGCAGGGGTTCTCCCAGCGTTTCCAGGACCGCGAGTTCGTCCGCATCAGCCTCCAGCGCTCGACGATCCACACCGTGACCGCGCGGGACTGTCTGCCCTTGCGCGGGCTGCTCCAGCCGGTCCAGGAGCGCAGCCTCAAGGGCGCGTTCGGTAAGCGTCTGCAGGGCATCGACCTGGCAGAGCTCGCACAGTGCGCACGAGAGTCCGCCGAGCAGGAGCCGTACACGCTCAACGACCTCGGCAAACTCCTGGCCGAGTCCTATCCCGGGCACGACGTCCAGGCGCTCGCCGCGGCGGCGCGCAACAACCTCGCGCTGGTCCAGGTGACGCCGCGCGGGTTGTGGCAGCAGGGCGGACAGGCGAAGCACACTACTGCGGAGCACTGGTTGGGAAACGCTAAGGCGGTTCCCGCTATGCAAGCCGAGGAGTTGGTCCTGCGCTATCTCACAGCGTTCGGACCGGCCTCGGTCATGGACGCCCAGAGCTGGAGCGGGCTCACCGGTCTGCGCGAAGTGTTCGAGAAGCTCCGGGCGGACCTCGTGGTCTTCCAGAGCGAATCCGGCACCGAACTGTTCGACCTTCCGGACGCGCCACGCCCCGGAGAAGACGTGCCGGCCCCGGCGCGGTTCCTCCCTGACTACGACAACGTCTTCATCGGGCACAAGGAACGCGGCCGCATCAACGACCCGCGGGTACCCAAGGAGAAGGTCTTCGCGGGCAACACGCCGATCTCCACGTTCACCGTCGACGGATGGATCCGCGGCGTGTGGAAGGTGGAGACGGACAGGAAGCGCACTACGGGGACGATGAACCTCACCCCTCTGGTGGCGGTCACCAAAGCTCAGCGCACTGATCTGGAATCCGAGGGAGCCAGGTTGCTGGAATTCCTGGTACCCGGGGCGGATCATGATGTGCGATGGATTGAGGACGAGAACGGTTGAACCTTATGAGAACGCGTACAGCGCTGTGCGCCGCGGCAGCCTCGGCTGTGCTGCTGCTCGCCGTGGCCGGCTGCGGCGGTTCGTCGGGGCCGAGCGCGGCGCCGGCGGCGGCGACGTCCGGCGCTGATACAGGCGGCGTGCCCGGAGCGCCGTCCGCTCCCGCATCGGCCGCGTCGACGCCCTCACAGCAGTCGACACCGCCTCCGGCCTCCAGCACCCCCAGCGTCGATCCGGGGACGCTGCCGCAGACCAAGACCATGCCCACGGACACCGACCCGCAGTTCACCGCCGGCGTCAACGCCCTGTGGCAGGGCATCGTGGACGACAACCCGCAGGAGGCCATGCCGTTCTTCTTCCCGAAGAGCGCCTACCTCCAGGTGAAGGCCCTGTCCAACCCCGGGGCGGACTATGAGAACCGGCTCATCGGGTTCTACAAGCTCGACATCCACGCCGCGCACCGGCTGCTCGGCTCCGACGCCAAGGACGCGAAGCTGGTCGGGGTGAGCGTTCCGGCCCGGGCCGCGGAGTGGATCCTGCCGGGCCAGGAGCAGAACAAACTGTCGTACTACCGCGTCTACGGATCGCGGCTGACCTACACCGAGGGCGGCAAGACCAAGTCCTTCGGGCTGTTCTCGCTGATCTCCTGGCGCGGGCAGTGGTACGTCGTGCACTTCGGCCCGAACCCGCGGCCCAAGCCGATCGGGGTCGTCTACCAGCCGCGCGGCTGACGAACAGCAGACCTGGGATGTATACGGCCGGTGACCATCCCTTGACGCTCATCTGACACCCGAGCCACGCCCTCAACAGGCGCCGCGACGGCGCCTGTGACAGCTTTGAGGAATGCGATCACCGTCGCTGCTGTCGGGCTGGCCAGGGCGCGAACGGCGCCTGCTCGGCATCCTGGCCGCCGCGCTCGTGGTGATCCTGGCTGTGTTCTTCCCCTCCCACAGCACCCTGCGCGATGTGGCGTGGTTCGCCATCGCCGGATGGACCACCGCGGCGATGGCGGTCGGGATCCGGGCCAACCGGCCGCCCTACGCGCACGCCTGGTACCTACTGGCCCTGGCCGCCGGGCTGCTGACGGCCTCCAACCACACGGACTTCGCCTACGCGCGCCACACCCTGCCGAACTTCGCGGACTGGCTCGGGCTGCTCGGCTACCCGCTGGCGCTGATCGGCCTGCGGCTGGTGATGAAGCACCGGCTGGTCGGCCGGGACTCGGCCGGGACCCTGGACGCGCTGATCGTGGTGTTCGCCGCGGCCTACGCGGCGTGGGTCTACCTGATCGTGCCGTACTACCAGGACAACGGAGAGCCCTGGGACTACCGGCTGATCGCCATCCTGGACCCGCTCGGCGACCTGCTGCTGCTGGGCATGCTGCTGCGGCTGCTCATCTCCTCCGGGCCGCGCAGCGCGGCGCTGTGGCTGCTCAGTGTCGGCGCCCTGTTCCAGACCGGGGCCGACCTCGTGGAGTCCTCGCTGCGCCTGAACTCCGCCAACTGGTTCAACTCCCACGCCGGCAATGTGGTGCTGGAGCTCTCCTGGCTGATGTTCGCGGCGCTGTGGGTGGCCGCGGCGATCGTGCCCTCGGCGCACGACCTGACCAGACCGGTGCGGGAGACGGCCCGCGACGCGCTGCCGACCGCCTGGTCCCGGCCGCCCCGGATCGCCCCGCTGGTGCTGGCCGCGCTGGTGACGCCGACCATCAACGCCGTGGAACTGGCCGAGGGCGACCTGCCGACCGGCTGGGCCGGGCCGGTGATCGGGCTCGGGGTGTACCTGATGATCCTGGCGCGGGTCGCGGTGATGGTGCGCTCGCACCGGCAGGCGCTGGCGCGGGAGTCGATCCTGCTGACGGCCAGCGAGGGACTGGGCGTGGCCTCCGGGCGCGGGCAGGTGGCCGGGGCGCTGGCCGAGGGCGCGGCCGGGCTGTTCGCCGGGCGCAAGGCGGAGCACAAGGTGCTGGTGGCCGTGGACGGCACCGAGGGGGTGCGGGTGGCCGTCACCGGCGGCGTGAACGGCGGCTCCGGGTTCGGGCGGACCCACCCTCCGGCCGCGCTGCCGGATCCCGATTCCGCGCAGTGGCGCACGATGCTGAGCACGCTCTGCTCGGCCGCCGCCGTCCTCGCGGCGGCCGAGGACGAGCCGTACAGCGCCGTGACCTCCGGCGGGCTGAAGCGGCGCGAGCACTTCCACCCGGCAAACGTCATGCACACCGCCGACCTGCCGCCGCCGATGGCCAAGCGGCTGGGACCGCAGGTGCACACCAGCGTGGTGCCGCTGGACGGCACGGCCGGCGTGCTGGTCGTCGCGGCGGCCGAGGAGGACCTGGCGGTGCTCGGCGGGGCGCTGGAGATCCTGACCCGGCAGGCGTCCGCGGCGCTGGAGCGGATCGGGCTGAGCCAGGAGATCACCCGCCGGGACAGCGAGGCGTACTTCAGGGCGCTGGTGCAGAACACCTCGGACGCGATCCTGATCGTCGACACCGGGCTGGTGGTCCGCTACGCCTCGCCGTCCTCGACCCGGCTGTTCGGCGACCTGCCGCTGCGCGACCGGCCGCTGGGCGACGTGGTCGGCAAGGTCTACGCCGCCGAGGTCGCGGTGCGGGTCGGGGATCCGACGCCGCAGCCGCCGGTGAGCCGGGACTGGGAGATCGCGATCCCCGGCGGGGACCCGCACGAGGTCGAGGCGACCATCGCCGACCTGCGCGCCGAGCCGACGGTCGGCGGCTTCGTGCTGTCGCTGCACGACGTGACCACCGCGCGCGGGCTGGCGCGCACGCTGCAGCGGCACGCCTACCGCGACCCGCTCACCGACCTGCCGAACCGGCTGGCGTTCCTGCGCGGGCTGGAGGACGCGGTGGAGCTGGCCTCGCCGGCGGTGACGGTGAGCGTGATGCTGATGGACCTGGACCGGTTCCGGGAGATCAACGACTTCCACGGCCGCGAGGCCGGGGACGAGGTGCTGCGGGACACCGCCGAGCGGATCAAGTCCCGGCTCGGGCCCGGCGACGTGCTGGCGCGCACCGGCGGCGACGAGTTCGCGGTGCTGGCCGTCCGGCGCGCCGACGAGGCCCCGATGCTGCCGGTCGGGATGCCCGGCGAGGACAAGCCCTTCTACGTCGGGCCGATCGCCGTCACCACCTCCGGCGCCCTGGCCTCCTGCACGGCCGGGGCCAGCGGCGCCTCGCTGCTGGCCGACGCCGAGATGACCCTGCACGCCGCGCGCGGCGCCGGGCCCAACACCTGGCGCGAGTACGACCCGCGGCTGCGGGCCGACCTGGCGCGCAGCGCGGCCCGCCGCTCGGGACTGGACCGGGCCCTGGCCGAGGGCTCCTTCGAGCTCTACTACCAGCCGATCGTCTGGCTCGACGACGGCGACATCGGCGGCTTCGAGGCCCTGGTCCGCTGGCCGCAGCCGGACGGCACGATCATCCCGCCGGACGAGTTCATCCCGCTGGCCGAGGCCACCGGCCAGATCCTGCCGCTGGGCCGCTGGATCCTGCGCACCGCCACCGAGCAGGCGGCGCGCTGGAACATCACCCGCCTGGCCCAGGGCGTGGCCCCGGTGAAGATCTCGGTGAACGTCTCGGCGCACCAGCTGCGCGACCCGGGCTTCCCCGACGAGGTCGGCAAGGCCCTCACCGACGCCGGCCTGGACCCGGCGTTCCTGATGGTGGAGGCCACGGAGAGCTCGCTGATCGACCGCGCCGGCACCGCCCTGGCCAACCTCAGGACCCTGACCCGGCGCGGCGTGGGCGTCTCCCTGGACGACTTCGGCACCGGCTACTCCTCGCTGTCCTACCTGCGGGACCTGCCGGTCAGCGCCCTGAAGATCGACAAGGCCTTCGTCGACGGCGTCCCCGACGAGCCGCGGCAGACCGCCCTGGTGAAGGGCATCATCGGCATCGCCAAGTCGCTGGCGCTGATGGTGGTCGCCGAGGGCGTGGAGACGGCGCAGCAACGCCGGGCCCTGGCCCGCATGGGCGCCGACCTGGGACAGGGGTACCTGTACGCGCGGCCGATGCGGGTCCGCCAGGCCACGGAGCTGATGCGCGCCGGACGCGTGAAGCTGCCGCGCGAGGAAGGCGAGGAGGCGGACGAGGACGAGTTCGACGACGCGGGTGACGGGGCCGACGGGGCCGACGAGGGCGAGTCCGAGTCCGAGTCCGAGGACCGGAACGGGGTGGGCTGGTGAGCGGCGCGGGGCCGAGGAAGCCCGAGGACGGGGCCGGGGACGGCGTGGGTTCGCGGTCCCGAGCCCCCGGGCGCGCGGCCGAGCAGCAGTCTGAAGACTCGCACGTCTCGCCCGACTCGCCGAAGTACCCATCCGCACCGCGCCTCATAGCCCCCGCGCAGCCGCCGCAGCTGGCCGCATCGAACCGCTTCCCCAAGGACCCCTCCTCCCCCGCGATCCGCCATCGCCGCTTACGGCGTCCGCACCCGCGGCACCTGTCCGTGACCTCCGTCTGGGAGCACAGCGAGGTGGAGCACCGGCGCTTCGCCACTCGCTTCGCCGGGCAGCTGCTGCTCATCGGTGCCGGGCTCGGTGCGTTCCTGACGCTCGTGCTCGGGGTGCAGGGCGGCATCTTCTCCGCCGGGTGGTTCGTGTTCCTCGGCGCGTGCGCCATCGCGGCCGTGTGGGGGCTGGTGTTCGTGCTGCTGCCGATACCGGCGCCGGATCCGGTGTTGCGGGCGACACCCGCGGCGGCGGCGCTGCTGATCACGGTCACGCTCGCGTCGAACCACAGCAACGCCGCCGACGGCATGCTGCTGCTCGTGTGGCCGTTGTTGTTCGCCGCGTATCTGCTGCCGCGGCGGACCGCTTACTGGACGCTGGCCATCGTCGTCGGGTGCCTCACGGTCATCCTGGCCGAGGGGTCCGGGCCGGGACGGTTCGAGGCCTGGGTGGAGACCGCCACCTCGCTGGCGCTCACGCTGGTGGTGATCCTGCGGGTGCGGGGGCAGGCCGACCGGCTCAAGGCGGCGCTGGCCGAGCAGGCCAGCACCGATCCGCTGACCGGGCTGAGCAACCGGCGGGCGTTCGACGCGGCGTTGGAGCGCGAGGTCGCGCGGCAGCGGCGGACGCGCGCGCCGTTGTCGCTGCTGGCAGTGGACGTCGACCACTTCAAGAAGATCAACGACACCTGGGGGCACGCCGCCGGCGACGACACCCTGGCCGCGCTCGGCGACCTGCTCCCGCGCCTGGTGCGGGCCAGCGACACCGTCAGCCGGGTCGGCGGCGAGGAGTTCGGCGTGCTGCTCCCTGACTGCACAGCGCCGCAGGCCAGGGCGCGCGCCGACGCCCTGCGCGCCGAGGTCTGGGCCGCCTCGCGCGGCTGGACGCATCCGGTGACCGTCAGCGTGGGCGTGGCCACCGTGCCGGACTCCGCCGAGGCGCTGGACGACCTCGTCGTCGCCGCCGACATGGCGCTGTACGCGGCCAAGGAGTCCGGCCGGGACCGGGTGCGGGTGGCGCCGAAGCGGCGGCGGGAGGACGTGCCCTGAGTCAGGCCGCCTCCGGCTCGCGCCGGATCAGGCAGTAGATCCCGCCCCCGGGATCCCGCATCACGAGCCAGTTCGGACCCTCGCGGACGAACTCCGCGCCGAGCGACTCGTGCCATTCCCGCTCGGCGTCGGCGTCGGAGCTGCTCACGTCCAGGTGCGCCGACGTCGGCCGCTCCTCGCCGACCCGCTGGAACAGCACGTCCAGCGGGAACCCGGCCGGCCGCTCCAGCCAGCTGTACTCCGCGAACCGGCTGCTCGGCACGACCGGCAGTCCGCTCAGGCCGCTCCAGAACGCGACCTCGGTGTCGTGCGCGGACGGCGCGATGTCGACGCACACCTGGTCCAGACGACTGCGCCGGCCCGCGCCGGACACGAACGGATCCGCCGCGCGCCGCGCCCCGTGCCAGTCGGTGACGCGGAGGCGGACAGCGTGCTGCCCGTGACCGTGGTCCAGAACCGCGCGCTGTCCTCGAACGCGTGCTCCGGACGGTCAATGAACAACCAAGCCCACTTCAGCATGCCACCAGGCTATTCCCAACCCCCGACGGGGCCACGTAATCTGCCGCGATGCGGACCGACGACGATCCCCAGGAACCGACCGGCCCCGAGGCCGAGGCCGAGCTTGAACCAGAGCTCGAAGCCGAGGCAGAGGCGGAGCCCGAGGCGCCCCCGACCCCGGCCCCGACGCCCACTCCGGCCCCGCGCCCGCGAAGCCGCTTCAGAAAGCTCAAGATCACCTCCGCGGTCCTCGCCGGTCTGCTCGTGGTCCTGGTCGGCGCCGGCACCTGGTGGGTGAACACCTCGCTGCACGCCTCCTATCCGCAGACCAAGGGCACCCTGCACGTCGCCGGCCTGTCGGCGAGCGTCGAAGTGGACCGCGACGCCCAAGGCGTCCCGCAGCTCTACGCCTCGACCACGCACGACCTGTTCTTCGCCCAGGGCTACGTCCAGGCCCAGGACCGCTTCTGGCAGATGGACGTCTACCGCCACGTCACCGCCGGCCGCCTGTCCGAGATGTTCGGCTCCGGCCAGGTCGACACCGACAAGTTCATCCGCACGATGGGCTGGCGCGACGTCGCCCAGCAGGAGTACGACGGCCTGAGCGCGCAGACGAAGGCGTACCTGAACGCCTACTGCGATGGCGTGAACGCGTATTTGAAGGATCACAAGGGTTCCCAAGCGTCGGTGGAGTACGCGGTCCTCGGCCTGCAAACCGACTACACCCCCTACACCTGGACGCCGGTGGACTCGCTGTCCTGGCTCAAGGCCCTGGCCTGGGACCTGCGCGACAACATGCAGTCCGAGATCGACCGGGCCCTGTCCTCGCAAACCGCGGCCAAGAACCAGGTGGACCAGCTGTTCCCGCCCTATCCGGCCTCGCATCCGGTGATCGTGCATCAGGGTGCTGTCGTGAACGGCGCCTTCGACCAGAACGCCTCGCCCACCTCCGACGCCCCGCTGTCCGGGGCGGCGCTCCCGGCATCGGCGGCCAGTGCGCTGGCGAACCTCTCGCACACCGTCTCCGCCCTCCCGGCCTATCTACAGCCGACCGTCGAGGGCGTCGGTTCCAACTCCTGGGTGGTCTCCGGCGATCTGACCACCACCGGCAAACCGCTGCTGGCCAACGACCCGCACCTGGCCCCGCAGCTGCCCTCGATCTGGTACCAGATGGGTCTGCACTGCACGACCGTGGACGCGGCCTGCCCCTACGACGTCACCGGGTTCACCATGCCCGGCACCCCCGGCGTGGTGATCGGCCACACCCCGACCGTGGCCTGGGGCTTCACCAACGGCACCGAGGACGTCAGCGACCTGGTCCTGGAGAAGGTCAGCGGCAGCACCTACGAGTACGACGGCCACCAGGTCCCGCTGACGGTCGAGCAGGAGACCATCAAGGTCGCCGGCGGCAAGTCCGTCCCGATCACCGTCCGCACCACGAACCAGGGCCCGCTGGTCTCCGACGCCGACAAGGACATCGCCAGCGCCGGCAACGGATACGCCGTGGCGCTGCGCTGGACGGCGCTGACCCCCGGGCACACCGCCGACGCGCTGTTCGCCCTGGACCGCGCGACCGACTGGGCCTCGTTCCGGGCCGCGGCAGCGGACTTCGCCGTGCCGTCGCAGAACATGATCTACGCCGACACCTCCGGCAACATCGGCTACCAGACCCCGGGCCGGATCCCGATCCGGAAGAACGGCGACGGCCGCTGGCCGGTGCCCGGCTGGACCGACCAGTACGAGTGGACCGGCTACATCCCCTTCGACCAGCTGCCGCACGAGCTGAACCCGGCCGACGGCTTCGTGGCCACCGCCAACAACCCGATCATCGGGCCGGAGTATCCGTATCTGCTCTCGGAGGACTTCGACTACGGGTACCGCGCGAACGAGATCACCAAGCGCCTGCAGGCCGCCACCGCCGACGGCAAGAAGATCGACGCCGCCGGGATGCGCGCCATCCAGTCCGACACCCGCAACGAGTTCGCGTCCGTGCTGGTGCCGTACCTGCAGAAGCTTCCGGCCTCGTCGAAGAAGCAGACCCAGGCAGCGGTCGCGCTGTTCAACGGCTGGGACTATACGACTCCTGACACGTCGGCCGCCGCGGCGTACTTCTACGAGGTCTGGAAGTTCGTCTGCAAGGACGCCTTCGAGGCCAAGCTGTCCTCCTCGGTGGACGTGGACGGCGGCGACCGCTGGTTCGCGGTGGCCACCGACCTGCTGCCGGAAGCGTCCAGCTTCTGGTGGAACGGGAACCGCGACGCGTTGCTGGCCAAGGCGATGGATCAGGCCTCGGCCGAGCTGACCTCGCAACAGGGTTCTGATGTGAAGGGCTGGCAGTGGGGCGCGCTGCACAAGCTGACCCCGACCAACCAGACGCTGGGCACCGGCGGGCCGTGGTTCGTCAAGTGGCTGGTGAACGGCGACCCGGTGCCGGTGTCCGGCGGCTCGTCGGTCGTGGACGCGACCGGCTTCGACATCGCCAAGGACTTCTCGGTCGACGAGCTGCCCTCGATGCGGATGGTCGTGGACCTGTCGAATCTGGACGCCTCGACCTGGGTGAACCTCACCGGCGCCTCCGGCCACGTCGACGATCCGCACTACCTGGACCAGCTGCCGCTGTGGCGCACCTTCCAGACGCTGCCGTGGCCGTACTCCAGGCCCGCGGTCCTGGCGGCCGCCAAGGACAAGCTCACGCTGGCGCCGTAGTCGCAGTCGTCGTCGTGGCCGGATCCCGCGCCGGGATCCACTCCAGCCAGCTCCCATGGGGGTCGACCTTCGCGAACGCGGCGGCGGTCGGCCCCTGGGCGCCGGTGAAGTCCACGAAGGACGCCGCGACGTAGCCGCGCTCGCCGGGTGCCTCGATCCCGAAGGCCCGGCCGAGGCGGTGGTCCTCGTTGAGGACGAGCATCAGGGCACGCGTTCGCGAAAGCTCGATGACGCGCTCGGCGAAGGCCTGCCGGTCTTCCCGCGCCAAGTAGGGCATGACGTGGGAGGACAGGACGACCACGACCGCGTCGTGCGGCGCCTCGGCGACGGCGGCGGGCAGCAGGTCGAACAGGTCCCCGCGCCGCAGGTCCAGGTGCGCCTCGCGGGCTTGGAACATCAGCAGCGGCAGGCGTTCGGCCGGCGGCGCCGCCAGCAAAGGCGCGGCGAGTTCGGGCTCTGCGATGAACGCGGTGTTGAGGTGGTCGTACAGCGGCGACGTCTGGACGGCGTCGATCGCGCGGAAACCCTCGAAGACGGGGACGAGATCGCGCGGGGTGCCGCCGGGATCGGTCATGGGATCACTGTAGATCCCCGAGCCGCCGTCGACCCGGATCCGGATCCGAACGCGCAGGGTAACCGCGATGCCGGACGGCCGCGCGTCTCGCCTCCGGGCAACCGGCCCGAGGGTCACCTAAATGCAGTAGCACGATCGCCGCGCGACGCCGAGGCGGATTGAATGAGGGGAAGGCCGCCTCGGCGCGCCGCCGGGGCGGTGACGGCTCCTGGAAAGGGGGCAATCCGATGACCCGCAAAGTCGCCGACTGCCGGCAGTTCCCCAGCGAGATCAACTGCACGCTGACGATCGCCGGCGAGGAGAAGGAAGTCCTGGACGCCGCGGCGATGCACGCGGTCGCGGTGCACGGCGAGACCGACACGCCGGAGTTCCGCGAGCAGCTCAAAACCTTCCTCGTCGAGGAGAAGGTACCGGTCAGCCACTAACCGCACCCCGCACACCCGCACACACACCGACCCGCCCGGCCCCGGTCCGCGGAGCCGGGCCCGAACCTGGGAGCAACCATGACAGGTCTCTTACACCAATCGCTCGACAAGCCCCAGGAGACCCGCCCCTTCGAGCAGGGCATGGGCCACCTGGACCTGGTCGCCATGGACGAGGGCGGTTTCGGCCGCGCCGTCTTCGAACCGGGATGGCAGTGGTCCAAGCACATCAAGCCCATCGCCCACACCGAGAGCTGCCAGGCCGCGCACCTGGGCTACTGCATCTCCGGGCACATGCACGTGGTGATGGACGACGGCGAGAAGGCCGACATCGGCCCCGGCGAGTTCCTGGAGATCCCCCCGGGGCACGACGCCTGGGTGGTCGGCGCGGAGCCCTGCGTCATGCTCGACTGGCAGGGGTTCGCCGACTACGCGAAGGCGAAGTGAGAAGTAGGCAGCACAGGCAGCACAGAAGTAGGCAGCACAGAAGCAGGCAGCACAGAAAAAGGCAGCACAGCAGCGGGCATCAGGATCAGGGCTTGCGGCCGATGGCCCCGAGCACGGCCAGCTCCACCGGCGTCCCGATGTCCGTGGGGTCCGGCCGCCACAGCGGGCAGGGCACCAGACCGGGCTCGACCAGGTCGAGTCCTTCGAGGTAGCCGGCGATCTGCTCGGGGCTGCGCAGGTTGTAGGGGACCGCGCCGCTCTGGTTGTAGCGGCTGATGGCCTCCTTGTAGGCCGCGTCGGTGTCGGTGCCGTCACGGACCACCAGGTAGCTGCCGGAGGGGACGGCGTCCATCAGCCGGCGCACGATCGCCAGCGCGCGGTCGTACTCCTTGATGTGCGCCAGGATGCCCATCAGCACGATCGCGACCGGTTCGTTCAGATCCAGGGTCTTGGCGGCCTGGGTCAGGATCGTCTCGGGGTCGGCGAGGTCGGCCTCGATGTAGTCGGTCGCGCCTTCGGGCGTTCCGACCAGTAGCGCCTGCGCGTGCGCAAGGACCAGCGGATCGTTGTCCACGTAGACGATGCGCGACTCCGGCGCGATGCCCTGCGCGATCTCGTGGGTGTTGTTGGCCGTGGGCAGGCCGGTGCCGACGTCCAGGAACTGGCGCACGCCGGTCTCGACCACGAGGTGGCGCACGGTCCGGACGAGGAACTGCCGGCCGCTGCGCGCCAGGTCGACGATCTCGGGGAAGACCTCGCGGAAATGGTCGCCCGCCACACGGTCGGCGGGGTAGTTGTCCTTGCCGCCCAGCCAGTAGTTGAAGATCCGGGCCGAGTGCGGAACGCCGCTGTCGATCTGCGCCGCGGGCCGGTCCTGCGCTTCGTTGGTCATGGGGCCCCATCTTTCCCTGAGACCGACCCCAACGGAATAAGAGCCCTGCCAGGTTTTTCGAACCAGGCCGGCCCCGGTACCGCCTCAGTAGCCTTCGATCATCCGGGTCAGGAAGGCGACGGTCTCGGAGGGCGAGAGCGCCTGCACGGCCAACTGGTCGGCCACCGTCGTGTACGCGTCCAGGTCCTCGCGCTTGTCCAGGTACGCCGCCCCGGTGAGCTGCTCCAGGTAGACGATGTCGGGCAGCGCCGGCTCGGCGAAGCGCAGGATGGTGAACGGCCCGGCCGCCGCCGGTCCGCCGCGCGCGAACGGCGCGACCTGCACCGTGACGTGCGGCAGCTTGCACAGCTCCACCAGGTGCTCCAGCTGGGCTCGCATGACGGCCGCGCCGCCGGGCTGGCGCCGCACCGCGGCCTCGTCGACGATCGACCAGATCCGCGGCGGCTCGGCGCTGTGCACCAGCCGGGCCCGGTTCATCCGCAGCCGCACCCGGCGCTCGATCTCGTCGGCGGAGGCCAGCGGATACCCGTCGCGGATGACGGCGCGCGCGTAGTCCTCGCTCTGCAGCAGCCCGGGCAGGAACTGCGCCTCGTAGACACGGATGACCGAGGCGGCCTCCTCCAGGCCGACGTAGACCTCGAACCAGCCCGGCATCAGATCGGCGAAACCGTGCCACCAGCCCCGCGCGTTGGCCTGGCCGGCCAGGGTGAGGATGGCCTCGCGCTCGGTCTCGTCGGTGATCCCGTACAGGGTCAGCAGGTCGGCCACGTCCCGCCGCTTGAAGCTGACCTGTCCCAGCTCCATGCGGCTGATCTTGGTGTGCGAACAACGGATCTCATAGCCGGCGGCACCGCGCGTGACACCGGCGGCGACGCGCAGCTTGCGCAGCTGCGATCCCAGCAGCATGCGCAGGACAGTGGGGCCGCTGTCCTCGGATCCCACCAGCGGATCGGCCGAGCGCTCAGCCGGTACCGAGCTCATCCGTGCTCCCAGTGCTGATCTGTACCTGATCTGAAATCTGTACCTGATCTGAAATCTGTACCTGATGTGAAGTCTGTACTTGATCTGAAATCTGAACCCCGCTGTGCCTGCCCTTAAGGGTAGTCGCTACCGGAGCGATGCGTGAGAGGGCAGGTCAAGGTCCTGAATCTCGGAGCGCTGCCGCTGCCGCCGTGTCGGACTTCCAGGGTCACACGCCCGCGTCGCCGTCCTGGGTAACGTGGGGCGAACCGTGTCATATCAGAACTCGTCCAGGGAGCCGTCCATGCCGCCGGTCCGTCATCGTCTCGCCCTCGCCGGCGCGGTCGCCCTCGCTGTCACCGTCGCCGCCGCGCTCACGCCGGGGGTCGCGGGCGCCACCGCCGCGTCGGGGGTGTCGGCCACCGAGAGCGGCCGGACCACACTCGGGGGCGAGGAGCACGTCCTGCGCCGGATCACCATCCAGCCCGGCGGTAGCACGGGGTGGCAGTGGCACGACGGGACGCTGTCCGTGTACGTCGAACAGGGCACGCTGACGCACAACGAGTCGGACTGCCTGTCGACCGAGGTCTACAGCAGCAACTCCTCGTTCCTGGAGCCGAGCGGGGCGGACAACGTCCAGATCGACCGGAACCTGGGCACGACGCCGCTGGTGTTGGACGTGCTCTACGTGGACCCCGCCAACAGTCCGCTCGCGGAAGACGCGCCGAATCCGGGTTGCCGTTTCCACTGACCGGCGTGGGTAAAGTCGACGACATGCCCCGAACCATCGCCACGAACACCTCTGTCGACCTCGCCGCGCTGCTGGACTTCGTCCGGCCCCGGCACCGCGCCCTGCTGATCACCCGCCGCGCCGACGGCGGCCCGCAGGCCTCTCCCCTGACCTGCGGCGTCGACGACTCCGGCCGCCTGGTCATGTCCACCTACCCGGAGCGGGCCAAGACCGCCAACGCGCGGCGGGACGCCGCGGTCAGCGTCGTGATCCTGTCGGACGAGTGGAACGGCCCGTGGGTCCAGATCGACGGCGACGCCGAGGTGCTGGACGTCCCGGACTCGGTCGAGCCGCTGGTCGAGTACTTCCGCAACATCTCCGGCGAGCACCCGGACTGGGACGAGTACCGGGAGGCGATGGTGAAGCAGGGCAAGTCCCTGATCCGGGTGACGCCGCGCCGGTGGGGTCCGGTCGCCACCGGCGGGTTCCCGGCGCACCTCGCGGACTGACGGACCGAGCCGGGCTCGGGCGGCGGGGCGATCGCCTCGCCGTACCTCGCCGCCCCGTTTGGACAGGTGCCGTTAACGCACCGTTCGGACCGTGTTCCAGCGTGTCGGCGCCGGGCGTCCTAGCTTGCCGATCAAGACGATCGGCGACGCGGCAAGGGACGGGACCACATGGCGAATCCGGACACGGAATCAGCGGACGTACTCGTCATCGGAGCCGGCATCGTCGGCCTGGCCTGCGCCCACGAGGCGGTGGAGCGTGGGCTGTCGGTCCTGGTCGTGGAGCGCGACGAGCGGGCCGTCGGCGCCTCGGTGCGCAACTTCGGCCACGCCTGCGCGACCGCGCAGTCCGGCAAGGCGCTGGACTACGGCCGCGTCGCCCGCGAGACCTGGCTCCGGCTGTCCGAGGCGGCCGGGTTCTGGGCCCGGCGCACCGGGACGCTGATGGTCGCGCGCAGCGCCGACGAGCTCGCCGTCCTGGAGGAGTTCGCCGGGCTGCGCGGCGACGAGGCCCGGATGGTGACGGCCGCCGAGGTCGCCGGACACGCTTCCTTCGGCCCCGGCGTGATCGGCGGGGCCTGGCTGCCGCAGGACCTGCGGGTCGACCCGCGCGAGGCCGCCGCGAAGATCGCCGCGCACCTCGAAGCGCGCGGCGTCCGCTTCCGCTGGAACACCAGCGCGCACACCGTCGAGACCGGACAGGCCGCGACCAGCCGCGGCCTCGTCCACGCCGACCACGTCATCCTGGCGACCGGCCACGACGTGGACCGCCACTTCCCCGGCCTGGCCGCCGAGCACGGGGTCCAGCGCTGCGCCCTGCGCATGCTCCGCGTCGACAACCCCTCCGGCCGCACCATAGAACCGGCTGTGCAGACCGGATACTCGATGCTCCGCTACGGCGGTTTCGCCGAATGCCCCTCGCTGCCCGCGCTGCGCGACCGCCTCACCGCCGAGACGCCCGACCTGGTCGGCATCGGCCTGAACCTGATGTTCACGCAGCGCCCCGACGGCACGCTGACCATAGGCGACACCCACAGCTACGCGACCACCCTGGCGCCGTTCCAGGACGAGGAGCTCGACGCGGCCGTCCTGCGCGAGACGGCGAAGCTGCTCGGCGTCGAACGGCTGACGGTGCGCGAACGCTGGCGCGGCGTCTACGCCTCGGCCCCGCAGCCGTTCCTGGACGCCACGCCGGCCAAGGGCGTGCGCGTCGCGGCGGTGACCGCCGGGGTCGGGATGACGACGGCGTTCGGTTTCGCCCGGGAGATCGTGCAGGACATGGTCGGGCGCTGAGAAAGAGCTGTCAGCCGGCCGGTCGCCGGTGGTACGCCTTGTTCGCGATCCGCCACCGGCCCTCGGTCTGTACCAGCAGGAAGATATCCGTGAACGTGTCGGGCCCGTGGTGCAGCGTCATGCTCGCCGAGGCGACCGTCCCGTGGACTCGGACGCTGTCGATCCGGCGCGTCCGGGTCGCCTCGTCGACGGCCGGCTGCCCGGAGAACAGCGAGCAGTACTGGTCCAGCGGCCAGGAAACGAAGGCTCCGTCCCGGATCCCCTCGACGTGCGCCGTCGGGAGGAACGCCTCGCGGAAGTGCGCGGGGTCCCCGGTGGCGTGTCCGCGTATGTAGGCACGCAGCGGTTCGAGCACGGCCTCGTCCACGGCCGGCGTCGTGATCGCGACCGCGATGTCGGCCCCGGGATCCCCGGCGGCGTCGGCCAGTTCGGCGGCGCTGGGCACCGGCTTGGCCGACGCGCCGGCCAGCAGCGCCATGTCCTTGGCCAACGCCCCGACTGTGAACTCCGCGTCGGCGGCCGCCGAAGCCGTCGGAGGCTGCGTGAGGAAGCTCCGCTTGCGTGCTGCCAGGCCGCCGAGCTGGCCGATCTCGAGCACGTCCAAAGCCTCGTCGCGCGCCAGCCCCAGCTCCTCGGCCTGCTGCACCGCATCGCGCAGCGCGAGAACCGCGCCGGCCAGGCTGGAGTTCGCGACCAGCTTCAACGCCGCGGCGGTGGCCGCGTCCCCGACCCGCCGCACGGTGCCGAGCGCGTCCAGGACCGGCCGCACCGTGTCGAAGGGCTCTGCGTCACCCGCGGCGAGAAGGTGCACCGCGCCGGCCTCCATGGCACGCACCGACCCCAGCACCGGTACGTGCACATAGTTCGGCCCGAACCGCCGGGCGAGCTCGGCCGCCTCGGCCGGTGCGACGGTGCTGGTGTTGAGCACGACCGCGCCGGCTTTCACAGAGCCCTGAACGCGATCGAGCACCTCGCGGCACGCGGCCCCGTCGAACAGGCACAGCAGCACGGCGTCGGCCTTCGCCACCGCCTCGTTCGGGTCGCCCTCGATCGAGCGCGTCCAGCCGACGACGTCCAGCCCCTGCCCGGCGAGTCGTTTCGCGATCGCGGAGCCCAGATGTCCCAGGCCCAGGACGGCGATCGTCTGCGGTTTGTTCATATGCCGAGCGTGCAGTACCCGCTTGTCCTGCGACAAGCGCAGATTTCGCAGGCCTGCCATGCTCATTCCGCATATCGGGCGAGCACCGCCCGGACGAACGAGGCGACCAGCGGCCTGCGGTCGTGTTCGTTCCAGGCCAGCACCAGGTGGCTCGGCGGCGCGTCGGCGACCGGGACTAGCACCACGCCGCTGGGCAGCTGGGGGACGAGCGAGCGCGGCAGCACCTCGACCACGCGGCTCACGGCGATCATGTGCAGCAGCTGCAAAACGTCGGTGACCGCACCGGGCGTGCTCTCATCTCCTTTCCCGGCAACGCCTTTCCACAACGGCCGCTGCTCGCCCTCCAGATCGGCCATGAGCACCGAGTCCCGCCCGGCCAACCGGTGCCCGGCCGCCAGGACGGCGACCCGGTCCTCGGTGAGGAGCCGCTCGTGGGCCAGGCCGTCCAGCGGGTCGAAGGGCGCGTAGAGCAGTCCGACGTCGGCCCGGCCGTCGAGCAGGAAATCGGCCCGGTCCATGGGGCCGCTGAACAGGATGTCCACGTGCCGGGCATCGGGCTGCTCGGCGTACGCGGCCAGCATCCCGGACAGCAGGCCGCCGTCGCCGCCGGGCTTGAGCACGAACCGCAGCTGGTTCTGCATACCCCCGGCACTTTGCGCACGCCGGACGGCGGCGCCGACCGCGTTCAGCGCATGCCGGCCGTGCTCCTGCAACGCCGTCCCGGCCGCGGTCAGCTCGACGTGCCGGCTGGAGCGCACGAACAGCACGACGCCGAGCCGGTTCTCGATCCGCCGGATCGCCTTCGACAGCGCCGGCTGCGCGATCGAGAGCCGGACGGCGGCCCGCCCGAAATGCAGCTCGTCCGCGACCGCGAGGAAGTACTCCAGCTCGCGCGTCTCCAGGTCACTCATGCCTCCAGGTTATCGCCGGAGGCCGAACAGGTCTTGGACAGCCGCACCCCGGCCCGCCGAGAATCGACGCATGATCAAGCACACGATGATTGTCTCCTTCACCGACCCGCTGCCGGACGCGGAGTTGGATCAATACCTCGCGGACATCGAACGAGTAATGCACGACAGCGGCACGGTCCAGTCCTTCGCGGCGGCCCGGCACATCCCGGTCCCCGGCGAGGAGCAGATCCCGGCGCTGATCGCGACCGCGATCGTGCAGATCACCGTCGCCGACCGCGACGCGCTGGCGAAGTCCTTCGCGGCGCCGGGCATCGAGGAGGTCATCCACCACTGGCAGGCGCGGCATCCGTACAAGGTCGCCTGGGCGAACCACGAGCCGCTGGCCTGAGCGATACCGCGCGCCGGCGGCGTCAGCGGCGCGGCCGGTAGGGCGGGTCAGCGGCGCGGCGCGTAGGCCCGATCGGACAGATCCACATCCGCATCGGGCCGCCGGCGCCGCAGCGTGTCCGCCACCTGCCGCAGCCAGCCAGCCAGCGCGGGCACGGCGTCATGGGCCGTGGCGGTGCGGGCAGCCGACTCCACCGTCTCCACGAGTTGGAGTCGGCTGTGATCGCCGGGCACGCGCTCGTCGAGGAGGCCGAACCGCTGCAGACGCAGCAACGCCCACGAAGCGCAGGCCGCGGCGAGAGCGAATCCGTAGCGCCGGTCGTCCTGGGCCTCGGGCACGCCGCCGGCCAGCGCCCGCCGGTACTCGTCGGCCAGACCGGCTGCCACGGGATCGCCGACCGAGAGCCAGCGCGGCCCGGGAACGTACAGACAGACCGCGTCGAGCAGCGCGTGGCCGTAGCCGGCGGCCTCGAAGTCGATCAGGCGGGCATCGGCGGGTCCTGATTCGTGAACCAGGCAGTTGTTGGATTCCGCGTCACCGTTGCCCAGCGTGAGAAACAGGCCCGGGGTTCGCAGTTCGTCGAGCGCGGCGGACAGTTCGGAAGCGGCTCGGCCGGCAATGGGCACCCCGACAGCGGCAGCGTCCTGATGCGCACGGGCCCAGAGGGCGGCGAACCGGTCGGAGTCGTCGAGCAGGCCATAGCGCTCGCGGTATTTCGCCTCGTGACCGGCGGTGGCCGCGCCCAACTCCCCCAGCACTCGCGCGAAGGCAGCCAGCCGCTCGCGATGCGCCTCGACACCGTCGCGGCAGATGAGCTGGTCGAGCGGGACACGAGGCGCGAGGTCCTCCAGGACGAGCAACCCGGCGGACAGATCGGCGGTGATCACTCGCGGGGTGAGCGACAGCCCCAGATCCTCGGACAGGAAACGGAGTGCGGCCAGCTCTGTCTGCGGCCGCCGGCCCTCGAAGGTCACCCGGACAATCTATTCGGTGCGTTATAGTGAACGCATGGTTCACTATAACGGTACGTCGGGAACCGGCAGCCAGATCAGCGCGTACTACCACGACACCTACGAGGAGCAGGCGGCCACGCGCGTGGTCGCGGTCGGCGCGCTGGACGGCGTCCCGTGGGTGGCCATCGAGCACTGCCTGTTCCATCCGCAGGGCGGCGGCCAGCCCGCCGACCGTGGCTGGGTGGACGACCACGCGATCGTTCCAGTGCGGGATCGGGACAGCGGTCTGATCGTGGCGGTGTCCGCACAGGCCTCGGACGAGGAACCGTCGCCGGTGCTGCCTCCGTTCGAGGAAGGACAGCGAGTCAAAGCCCGGATAGACCTCGAGGCCCGGATGAGGCACGCCGCGCTGCACACCGCCGGGCATCTGGTCGAGGCTGCCTGCCGGGCTCAGGGCTGGGCCCTGGCCGGGAGCAACCACTTCCCGGGGCAGGCACGGATCGAGTTCACGGCGCCGGAATCGGACGTGCGGTTGCAGAGCCCTGAGGGGCGCGAGGAGGCCACCGAGGCGGTGCGCGCCACCGTGGCCGACGCCGTCGCGCGCGATCTGGCCGTGACGTGGGAACTCGACGACGCGGGCCGCCGCATCGTGCACCTGGACGGCATGCACGCGGCCCCCTGCGGCGGTACGCACGTGCACAGCCTCGGCGACCTGCCCGGGATCACCGTGCCGACGCTCAAGGTGAAGAAGAGCCGGATCCGGGTCTCCTACGACGCCGCGCACCGGGAGCGGTGATGGCCGTCCCCTCCCCCTCCCCATCCCCCTCGCGCGAACGGCCGGCCAGCAGCACCGCGGCCGCGATCGGCGCGCAGATCCGCCGGCGGCGCGAGCAGCGCGGCATGAGCAGCGCCGAACTGGCACGCCGGGCCGGACTGAGCAAGGCGACGCTGTCGCAGCTCGAGACGGGCAAGGGCAACCCGACCATCGAGACCCTGGACGCCTTGGCCGTCGCCCTGCTCATCCCGCTGACCGACCTGCTGACCCGCGACACCGACCCCGGACCCGTCCTGGTGCCCGGCACAGACCTGGCCGAGGGCGAGGTCGGCCGGGAACTGCTGCGGCGCATCAGCAGCGGACACAGCCTGGAGATCTGGCGGCTGCGCGTCCCGCCGCACACCGAACTGGACGGCGTCCCGCACGCGACCGGCACCATCGAGCACCTGCTGATCTCCGGCGGACGGCTGACCGCCGGCCCCGCCGACGCCCCGACCCAGCTGCGCCGCGGCGACCTCTTCGCCTTCGCCGGCGACGCCCCGCACGTCTACCGCACCGGCGCGCAGGCGGCTGACGTCACGGTGGTCATCGCCTCGCCGATCGTCGGCTGAGCAGCACCGTGGGAGCTGGGGGCCGGGAGCCGGGGCCCTGATTGTTCGGCGCCCCTGATGTATGTGTGGGTCGGGGTGCGGGTGCGGGTGCGCCCCGACCCACACATAAGTCAGTGCGCCGACTATCCGGCGAAAACGCCGACGGGCCCCGGGGGAACCCCCGGAGCCCGTCAGGACCCTCATTCACTACTCAGCGGTCACGCCACCCCGTACGCATACGGGTCGGCCGCCGGCTTCAGCGTGTTCCCGGTCCCGGTCGCGATCCACAGGCTCCCGTTGGTGTCGCGGCCCTTCCACGTGACCTCGAACGTCCCGTTCGGGTAGGTCACGACCGACGGGCTGTGCCCGGCGGCGACGCCGTAGGCGTACGGGTCGTTGGCGGGGTTGAGCGTGTTGTTGATGCCGCTGGTGACCCACAGGCTGTTGTTGGCGTCGCGGCCCTGCCACGCCACCTCGAAGTTGCCGCCGGACAGCGGGGCGACCGAGGGGCTGGTGCCCGCGGCGACGCCGTAGGCCCAGGGGTCGTTGGCCGGGTTGATCGTGTTGCCGGTGCCGCTGGTCACCCAGAGGCTGTTGTTGCTGTCCCGGCCCTGCCACGCCACCTCGAAGGTCGAGCCCGACAGCGCGGCCAGCGCCGGGCTGGTGCCGGCCGCCACGCCGTAGGCGTACGGGTCGGCGGCGGGGTTGATCGTGTTGCCGCTGCCGCTGGCCACCCACAGGCTGTTGTTGGTGTCCCGGCCCTGCCACGCCACCTCGAAGGTCGAGCCCGACAGCGCGGCCAGCGCCGGGCTGGTGCCGGCCGCCACGCCCAGGGCGTACGGGTTGCCCGCCGGGTTCAGGCTGGAGCCGTTGCCGCTGGCCACCCACAGGCTGTTGTTGCTGTCGCGGCCCTGCCAGGCCACCTCGTACCCGCCGCCGGCCAGGGCGACGATCGACGGGCTGGTGTTGTCCGCGACGCCGTAGGCGTACGGGTTGCCCTTCCAGGTGATCGAGTTGCCGGTGCCGGTGGCGAGCCACAGGGTGTTGTTGGCGTCCCGGCCGTGCCAGGCCGCGACCCAGCTGCCGTCGGCCAGGGTGGTGATCGACGGGGTCGTGCCGGGGGCGACGCCGAGCGCGAAGGGATCGGCGGCCGGGTTCAGGCCGACGCCGCTGCCGCTGCCGACCCACAGGCTGTTGTTGCTGTCCCGGCCCTGCCAGGCGATGTTGAAGCCGCCGCCGGGGGTGGCTGCCAGGCCGCCGGAGCTGCTCTGCACGGTCGGCGGGGGCGTGGGCACCGACAGGTTGTTGTAGCGCAGGCCGACGTACCCGGAGGTGGGCCAGCCCTCCAGCGAGGTGCTGTTGATGTTCGCCGAGGTCGGGCCGTGAGTCGGGTCGGAGGGGTTGGACTCCGCGTAGTAGGTGAAGTCGCCGGTGTCCTTGTCGGTCCAGTTGTCGAACAGGAAGATGTGCTGGTGCGGGTACGCCATGGCGTCGCCCTGCTGAAGGTTGGTGAAGGCGCCGATGCCGGTGTCGTAGGCCGTGTTCGGCGTCCCGTCGACGTTGGTGAAGTCATAGGGCGCCGGGTCGGTCACGATCAGGCTGGTGTTCAGGTGCCAGGCCATCGAGACGAAGCCGGAGCAGTCCTCGCGGTACTGGGTCCCCTGCGGGTCGGGCGCCGTGGCCCCCGACTCCGTGTACGGGACATGGTTGTCCACCCAGAACTGGGCTCGCGACATCATCTCGGCGGCGGTGATCGGACCGCCGATGGTGCTCGTGGCGTGGGCCGCGGTGCTCGCGATCCCGACCGTCACGACGGCGGTGCTCAGGACGGCGGCGGTGGCCAGACCGCGGCGGAAGGTGTTCCGGATGCGCATGACAGATCCCCTTGTCAGAGTTGTGAGTCGGTGGTGGACGGGTGGTCGTCAGCTGCCCGCATGGGCGGTCAGCATCGTCAGGACAGCCGGATCGCCCGACGTGTCGTAGGGGTGTGCGAGCCCTGATCCGGTCTCGGTGAACGCCGCGACGATCACGGTGGCGCCGCGCTGGACCAGGTAGTAGTGGTTGATCTGCGGCCCGGCCATGGACTGCCCGGGCACCCCGGTCCAGGACCGGGACCAGGCCTGCGCCTGCGTCCCCCGGCCGGTGGGGGTGACGGCCGCGTCGGCCGGCAGGTGGTCCGCCGACTGCAGCGAGCGGCTCAGCTGCTGGCAGGCGCCCATGGCGCCGACCATGCTCTGGTAGGCCTTCGCCGCCGTCGCCGCGTCGGCGAAACTGAAGATGTCCTCCTGGGCGGGCGTCTGCTGGGCACTGATATAGCCCTGCTCGTGCCATGCGGCCGCTCCATCGACCATCAGGCACTCGCCGACCCCGATGCCGCGGTGCGCCGGCACGTTCATCGCCACCAGCGAGCCCATCGGCTGCCAGGCCGCGATCGCGGCGTCGGGCAGCGAGGAGGGCGGAATCGGCGGCGGGGGTTGGGGGACGGACGGCTTCGGGGCGGTCGACGTCTGCCCAGATGCGGACGGCGTCGGCCCGGCCGGCGGGGGGTGCGCGGCGGAGGAGGCCGTTGGGGGCCTCTGGACGGCATCGGGCTTCACAGGGTTCGAAGACGCGGCGCCCCCGGGGGCCGAACTCGGTGATGCGGCAGCCGACGTACCCGCCGTTTGCGGGGCGTCCACAGAGGAGGAGGTGGCCGCGCCGGCGACCGCCGCGTTGGATGAGGCGGGCGCACCGGAGGCGGCCGTGTGGCCGGCGCATCCGGTCGCCGCGACGGCGAGACTCGAGGCGAAAGCGGCGGCGGCGACAGCGGTGGCGACTCGCCGTACGGAAAAGGTGTTCACAAGGTTCTCCCAGCTCATGGCGTCTGGATGGAGCCGAGCATCTCGACGGTCCAACCGATCAGGGAAGGGGCGGTGTCCACGGCCCGGCGGCACAGCCGCAGGGCGACGTCGGCGGTGGATTCGGGTTCGGCGGGCAGCAGGAACAGGACGACGTCGACGCTTCTGGGCGACGGACCGTGCCGGGCCCGGATGTGTTCCAGCCGGTCGGCGGCCAGCGCGACCGCCCACAGCACGTCGGCCAGGACCTCCGGCGGCAGGCTCACGGTGCGGGCTTCCGTGCCCGCGCTCATGCGGACGGGGACCAGGTCCATGTCAGCCTCCGCACGAAGCGCACGGCGTCGCCGGGATCTGTCCCTGGCTCACGGCCTGCCAACCGCCGTGGGCGGCGGTGCCGGCCGGGGTGTTGGCCACGGTGGCGGCCACGGTCGCGGCCTGCCCGGCCAGGGCGAGCAGCGCGGCGGCCAGCAGCGTGCCGGCGGTGCGGCGAACGGTTTTCGGCATGGCGGTATCCCCATCGGTGCGTTCTAGCGATCATCTGGTCTTCTCCGAGGCGCCGATCCGCGCCCCGGGCCGGGCCCCGTCGTGTCGTACGGGCCGGCAAGAAGAACTCTGCCAAGCTCTGACCTGCACGGGAAGGAGAAACCGCGGGCACCAAGCGGCCTGGCACCTTGGTGCCAGTCGCGCCGCAGATGAAGAACCCTCGGTATCACCTGACACAGAGTTCTGTGATACCGCAAAACCGGTGGTCCAGGCTGTTTGCACCCACCGAACAGGCGTGCGACGATCTGTATTCGTGCGCTGCGTTCGGTGGGGGAACGCTTACCGCAGCGCCGAGTTCACGCCTGACGCACCTGGGGGTACGCCATGCCTGCCTCGGCCCATCTCGACGTGGCCACGCTGCTCGGCCTCGGCCTGGAGGAGCGGCTGGCCCAGCTGTGGATCGCGATGGCCGCCGCGCCCGGCGCCGGCGTCGCGGAGCTGGCGGACACCCTGGGCATCCCCGAGACGGCCACGCGCGAGGGCCTTGACGCCCTCGCCGACCGCGCCCTGATCCGGGTCTCCCAGCAGAACCCTGATCTGATGATCCCGGTCAGTGCCGAGGTCGCGATGCGCCAGCTGCTGCGCCACCGGGAAGCGGAACTGGCCGAGCAGCAGCGGCGGATCGAGGAGCACCGGGACCAGATCACCAGGACCGTCGCGGCCTCCGTGCGGGACGCCGACGACGAACGCGTCGAGCACATCATCGGCGCCGACGCCATCCACGAGTGCTTCGAGCAGCTCGCCTACCACACCACGGCCAGCATCGACTCGCTCATGCCGGTGACCGGCCTGCCCGCCCAAATGCTCGCCGACGCCAGGCCCCTGGACGCCGACCTGCTCCAGCGCGGCGTGGCCATGCGCTTCCTCTACCTCGAAGCCGTCCGCAACGACCCCCCGCTGCTGACCTACGCCCGCGAGATGCAGGCCGGCGGCGCGGAGGTGCGCACCAGCCCCACCCTGCCGCAGCGGCTGTTCATCAGCGACCGCCGCGTCGCCGTCGTCCCGGTGGACCGCGCGGCCCGGGGCAGCGGCGTGCTGCTGGTGCGGGCCCCCGGCGTCGTCGCCTCCCTGCTGGAGCTGTTCGAATCGGTGTGGCGCAACGCCGCCCCGCTCGACGTCGGCAACCCGGTCGACGGGGCCACCGGCCTGTCCGACACCGAGCGCATCCTGCTGACCATGCTCGCCGACGGCGCCACCGACGAGAGCGCGGCCAAGAAGCTCGGCGTCTCCCTGCGCACGGTGCGCCGCATCATGGCGGACCTCATGCGGCGCCTGGAGGCCGGATCGCGGTTCGAGGCCGGGATCAAGGCCGCACGGCGGGGGTGGCTGTAGCGGTAGCGGGATCGCGCGGCACGGACGGGTGTTGGTGACAGGAGCCCAGGAGCCCAGGCGCCCGAGTATCCGTACTCTTAGTGCGTGACCTTGTCCATGGTCGACAACGGGGCCGGAAAACAGCCCTCCATCCGCCGGGTATCCGGCGCCCTCCGGTGGATCCTGCGTCTCGCATCCGCCGCCTCGCTCGCCACGGCGATCGCCCTCGTCCCGCACCAGGATTCCGCAGCCGCGACCGCGCTGTTCGTCCTGGCGCCGGTCCTCCTGGCCCAGCGCGCCGGCATCGAGTTCACCGCGTACGTGCTGCCGGCCCGCTTCGGCCACGACGGCGAGACGCTGACCGCCGCGATGTTCCCCCGGTCGGTCCTCTTCCAGCGGGTCGCCGGCGTTCAGCGCGAGTGGGGCCCGTTGCGTCCGCTGCAGAAGTTCGTGCACTTCTGGCTCGCCATGTTCACCGACGTGCTGCAAACGCCCCCGACATCGCGGCGCGCGATGCGAGAGGCGGCCAAGCGGCCGCTGTAGCCGCGTGCTCTGGTGTAGTCCCGCGCTCAGCTGTAGTCCGTGCTCTGCTCTAGTCCCTCGCCCTAGTGCCGGACGCGCACCACCAGCTTGCCGGTAGCGCGGTTCTGCTCCATGTCGTCATGCGCCTGCCGCACCTGCTCCAGACCGTCGTAGACGCGGTCCACCGGGAAGGCCAGCCGGCCGGCGGCGACGGCGTCGAGGATCTCCTGGAACACGTCCCGAGGCAGGTCGCTGGCGTCGCCGAAGTAGCCTGCGAGCCGCACACCGCGCGGCAGGTACTCGTTCGGGGAGAAGTCGCGCACGCTGTACTGGTTGGACAGGCTGCCGCCGAAGCAGGCTGTGCCGTGGACGCGGACGGTGCGCAGCGTGTCGGGCAGGGTCGGGGTGCCGACCAGGTCCAGGGCCGCGTCGACGCCGTCCGGGTACAGCTCGCGCACGGCGGGTGCGACCTCGCCGGTGTCGAGCACCGGGTGGTCGACCCCGCGCTCCTTCAGCAGAGCCAGGCGATCCGCCTGACGGGTGGTGGACAGCACGGTGCAGCCGCGCCACTTGGCCAGCGCGGCGGCGGCCAGGCCGACCGACGAGGTCCCGCCGCGGATCAGCACGGTCTGGCCGGGCTGGATGTCCAGCCCGACGGTGAGCGACCCGTAGGCGGTCTGCACCATCTCCGGCAGCGCGCCGAGCACCTCCCACGGCAGGTCGGTGTCGACGGGGATGACCTGCGCCAGCGGAACCGAGGTGTACTCGGCGTAGCCGCCGTCGTAGGTCCGGCCCATGTCCCCCATCATCGCGACGACCTTCTGCCCGGGGACCAGGCCGCTGCCGGCCGGGGCGGCGTCGACGGTCCCGGCGGCCTCGATGCCCGGCACCCGCGGGAAGCTGACCCCCACGCTCACGCCGAGCCGCAGCTTCAGCTCCGAGCGGTTGAGCCCGAACGCCTCGACGCGGATCCGCACCCAGCCGTCCTTCTCGGGCGGGAGCGGGATGGCGGTCAGCTCCAGGTTGTCCACGGGACCGGGGCCGGAGAGCCGGACGGCGCGCATCGTGATCGGCGAGGAGGTCATGGGCCTGCCTTCGTCTCGGGCTGGAAGCCGGTTGATCAGCCGGGGTCGATCAGGTGAGTCGATCGAGGTGAGTCGATCAAGGCCAATCAACATACCGGCGCCCGGGCTTCATTCCCGGGCCGCCGCCGGGTTTTCGCACCCTGATCGACTACCGTCGGGGCCATGAGCACCGACACCCGCAACCGCCTGCTGGAAGGCACGATCGAGGCGCTGCGCACGCAGGGCATCGCCGGCGTGTCCGCCCGCACCATCGCCGCGGCGGCCGGGGTGAACCAGGCGTTGATCTTCTACCACTTCGGCAGCGTGGACGAGCTGCTGGCGGCGGCGACCCTGCGGTCGACCGAGGAGCAGGTCGCGCTGTACCGGGAGCGGTTCGCGAAGGTGCGCTCGCTGCGGGAGCTGCAGCACGTCGGGCGCGAGGTGCGCGTGCGGGAGCGGGAGGCGGGCAACGTCGCGATCCTGGGCCAGCTGCTGGCCGGGGCGCAGACCAACGCGGTGTTCGCGGCGGCGACGCGGGACGCGCTGCGGCTGTGGATCGTCGAGATCGAGGACGTGCTGAACCGGGTGCTGGCCGGCTCGGTGCTGGGCGAGATCGCGGACGTGCCGGGGCTGGCGCACGCGTTGTCAGCCTCCTTCATCGGGATGGAGCTGATGGCGGTGGTCGATCCCGACGGCGACGACCTGGCCGCCGCGGCGCTGGACGACCTCGGGCTGCTCGCCGAGCGGCTGGACCGGATGAGCCCGGTGACGCAGCGTGCACTGCGGGGCGCGGTGCGCCGGACCGCCAGGAAAGGCCGCGCCGCCGGAAAATCCGCTGGTGAGGGCGCCGAACCGGGCAGCCCGGACGCCGGCTGACAACTCCTCCGGCTCCCGATTGAGCCAAACGGGTGACCTCGGGCGCGCCGCCGAACTGCCCGCCGGGCCCTGGCGTGCCACGATTGAGCAGTCGGTTAAATCACTCGCTCAAAACCGCGGGCGGCCGACGGACACCGGCAATGTCCGGTTCCCGAAAGGGGCTCTGCCATGGTGGCGCTGCAAGAACACCTTCCCCCCGACCACCGCCTCGGCCAGGTCTACCGCTGGGGCTCGATCCTGTCCGCCGTGGTGCTGCTGGTGTTCGGGATCATGGGCCTGCTCGACTCCATCCCGTTCTTCGGCACGAAGGGGGAGCACGTGATGGGCATGTCCAGCAATGGGCTGCTGTCCGTGGCCTCGATCGTGACCGCCGTGCTGCTGCTGGTGGCGGCCCGGATCGGCGGGAACTTCGCCTCGACGGTGAACATGGTGATGGGCATCGTCTTCATCCTCGCCGGTCTGATGGGCCTGGCGGTGATGGACACCAAGGCGAACGTCCTGGCCTTCGGCCTGTCCAACGTGTTCTTCAGCTTCGTCGTCGGGCTGATCATGATGACGTTCGGCATGTACGGACGCGTCAACCTGTACCTGCCGTACGACAACCCGTACTACCAGGCACGGCATCCCGACGTCGCAGAGCTCGCACAGCAGCAGGGCGCCCAGGTGGCGCTCGCTCAGGGTTCGACCGCTGCGGTCGGCTCGGACCCTCAGTCCGGCCCTCAGTCCCCGCGCGCGGCCCTCAACAAGTTGCGGACCATGCCGCCGAAGACGACCGCGTGAAACGGAGCCACGGACCACCAATAAAGGTGACCGAACAGTCCGTGGGGAAAGAAAAGGGCGCGCTGGCTGTAGCGGGTGCGCCCTTCAGCCGTGGGCTCGACGCGCATTTCCAGCCAGGCCAGGCCGGGCAGCTTCATCTCCGCGCGCAGGCGCAGCAGGTGTCCGCGTTCGAGTGCTTCGACGCGCCAGAAGTCCAGCGTGTCGCCCAGGCGCAGGGTGTGCGGGTCGCGCCGGCCGCGCCGCAGGCCGATGCCGCCGACCATGCGGTCCAGCCAGCCGCGGACCGCCCAGGCCAGCGGGAAGGAGTACCAGCCGGTCTGCCCGCCGATCGACTCCACGGCGCGCCACACCTGTTCCGGTGCGATGTCGACCTCCGCCTCGCGCACGTCGCGGTACAGGCTGCCGCCGGCCCAATCCGGGTCGGTGGGCAGCGGATCGCTCGGCGCGCCGGGCACTGAGGCCGAGGCCCAGCGGGTCGCCACATTGGCCTCCTGGACGCGGGCGCGCGCCAGCCGGACCGCATCGTCGAAGCCGATCAAGCCCTGCGGCGGGTCCGGCACCACCTCGGCGATGCGGTGGTCGGCGCAGACCACCTCGTGGCGCAGCGACTCCACCAGGGGTCGGGCGATCGAGGCCGGGACCGGGGTGACCGCGCCCACCCAGTGGCTGGACAGGCCCGGCGTCAGCACCGGGACCGGCAGGATCCAGCGGCGCGGCAGGCCGGCGACCCGCGCGTACCGCAGCATCATCTCGCGGTAGGTCAGGACGTCGGGACCGCCGATGTCGAAGACGCCGCCGGCGCCCACCGCCTCGTCCGCCGCGGCGGCGCTGCCGACGAGGTAGCGCAGGACGTCGCGGACCGCGATGGGCTGGATGCGGGTGCCGACCCACTTCGGCGTCACCATGACCGGCAGCCGCTCGGTGAGGTAGCGCAGCATCTCGAAGGAGGCCGATCCGGACCCGATGACGACCGCGGCGCGCAGCTCGACGGTCGGGATCCCCGACGCGCGAAGGGCTCGGCCGACCCGAAGGCGGGAGCGCAGGTGCGGCGACAGTTCCGCGACAGGAGTGCCCTCCGGCACCATGCCGCCGAGGTAGACGATGCGGGACACACCCGCGTCCCTGGCGACGGAAGCGAAGTTGCGCGCCGCCGCCTCCTCGGTCTGTTCGAAGCCCAGGCCCGTGGTCAGGGAGTGGATGAGGTAGAAGGCGACGTCGATGCCTTCCAACGCCGGTTTCAGCGTCTCGGCCACCAGCACGTCGCCCCGCACGCGCGTCACGCTTTCGACCCACGCGTGATCGCGCAGGCGGTCGGGGTCGCGGGCCAGGCATCGCACGTCGAATCCGGCGGTGAGCAGTTCGGGAACCAGGCGCCCGCCGATGTAGCCGGTGGCGCCTGTCACCAACGCTGAAGGCTTCACGGTTCCATGGTCCGTGCCCGCCTCCAGTGACGCATTCCGGCCACGCCGTTGAGGAGGGTTCCGCCATGGCCGAGTAGGCGGCCATACTGTCGCGCATGGGCGACCTCGGATTCACCGTCTGGCGGTTCGTGCGCAGGTACCGGGACCCCGTGGTGGGCACGCTCCGGCTCACCGCCAAGGACCGGCGGGGCTCGCGCGTGAAGTACGTGGGCGTCGTCATCGCCCCGGGACTGCCCCCGACGCCGGTGTCGCACTGGACGGGCGAGCCCGCGAGCCGGTGGGTCGTGGACGGCATGGATCTGCCGGTCATGGTCGACCGGGCCGCGCCGGCGAAACTCAGGATCCTGTGGAAGCAGGTACCGACGTTGAAGCAGTACCGTGCGAATCCCTATGCCCACAAGGCCGCCGCCGAGGTGTTCGGCGGCCAGGACATGACGGTGCTCGATCTGGACTGAGGCGCTGCTCCCTGCCGGGCTGAGGCGCTACTTCTTGGCGGCCTTGCTGGTCTTGCCTGCCTTGCTGGCCACCTTGAGCGCCCACCACACCAGCGGCACCTGGAGCGGAAGCCGTCCGATCGCCGCCGCCTTGAACGGAGCCGGCCGGTCGCTCCAGTCCCGCGCCATCTTGACGTTGGCGGGGAACACCGCGACGAACAGCGCGGCGGCTGCCAGACCGCCCTTGCGGCGCGAGGCGGGGTTCGCGACGGCGGCGGCGACGGCGAGCTCGGCCACGCCGCTGGCGTAGGTCCAACTGCGCGGGCTTCCGGGCAGCGAGCGGGGCACCATGTCGTCGTAGGGGCGCGGCGCCAGGAAGTGGGTGGCGGCCGCCGCGGCCAGGAGGCCGGCGAGCCCGGCGTGCGAAGAGGTCAGTCGGGACACGTCGGCGATCCTAGGAGTTATTGGACTCAGTGTCGATAGTGTCGGACGCCACAGTCCCAGCCTGCTCCCGGAAGTCCGCGACCAGGCGGTTGTCCTCACCCGCGCGGGTGACCAGGACGACCTGCACCGGCTCGGCGTCCAGCACCGGGACCGCGACCAGGTCGGGCCGGCCCGCGGCCAGGCCGGCCGGGAGGATGGCGACAGCCTGCCCGGCGGCTATCAGCTCCAGGGTGTCTTCGAGCACTTCGACGCGCGGGCCGTCCAGCGGGCGGCTTCCGTCGGGGCGCGGATCGACGTGCGCGAAAGCGTTCCACGCGGGATCGGACAGCGAGATCAGCGGCTCGTCGGCGAAGGCGTCGAGGGTGACCGCCTGCCGGCCGGCCAGCCGGTGGCCCCGCGGGACGACCAGGGCTCGCGGCTCCCGGTGCAGCGGGGTGACCCGCAGGCCGCGCGCGGTGATCGGCAGCCTGGTCACCGCGACGTCCACGCGGCGCTGGAGAAGCGCCTCGCGCGGCTCGTTCCACGCCAGGTCCACGATGCGCACGGCGGCCTCGGGATGCCGCGACCGGAACTCGCGCACGGCCGCCGCCACGTCGATGTTCGGCAGCAGGCCGATGCTGATCCCCCGGGGTTCGGCGGCCTCGCGAGCGGCGGCCGAGGCCTGTGCGGCCAGGCGAAGCAGGGCTCTGGCACGCGGGATGAACTGTTCGCCGGCGGCGCTCAGGCGGGTTCCGTGCGGGGTGCGGTCCAGCAGGCGCGCGCCGACTTGCTGTTCAAGGCGTTGGATCTGGCGGCTCAGCGAGGGCTGCGCGACGCGCAGCTCCTGGGCCGCCCGGCCGAAGTGTCCGAACTCCGCGACGACGGTGAAGTACCGGACCAGGCGCAGATCGAGATCCGTCGGGGGCGGCGACGAGGCGGGCACAGGGCGAGTCTAGCCCGCCGCCACCAGCAACGATGCCTGGGACGCATCGAAATGACAGATGGGTCTTGGACGGTGCGCGCGCACCCGGCACAGACTTTGATCAAAGCACAGACTTGATCAGACGCTGGTCTCCCTCCGTGGAAAGGCGAATCAGTAATGCGACACATCGCGCTCGAAGAGGCCTTCTCGGTCCCGCAGTGGAACGCGGAACTGGACTGGGACAACCTGCCGATCAAGCGGGACCTGGTCGAGTCCTGGACCCGCAAGCTCCGCGACATCACCGAACACCGCCTGCCCGACATGGACGAGCACGGCATCGACATCCAGGTGCTCTCCCTCACCGTTCCCGGCATCCAGCTCGACCAGGAGGCCCCGGCCGCCCGCGACAACGCCCGCGCCGCCAACGACTACCTCGCCGGCGTCGTCGCCGAGCACCCGACCCGCTTCCGCGGATTCGCCGCGCTGCCCATGCAGGACCCGAAGGCCGCCGTCGAGGAGCTCGACCGCGCCGTCCGCGAGCTCGGCTTCCGCGGCGCGCTGATCAATGACCACCTCGGCGGCCACTACCTCGACGAGCCCCGCTACGACGAGTTCTGGTCCGCGCTGGAGGAACTGTCGGTCCCGCTCTACCTGCACCCCGGCGCCCCGCCCGCCGACCGCTGGAAGGTACTGGAGGGGCACCCCGAGATGTACGGCGCCGCCTGGAGTTGGGCCGCGGAGACCGGCGGTCACGCCCTGCGCGTCCTGTTCGGCGGCGTCTTCGACCGGCATCCCGCCGCGACCCTCATCCTGGGCCACATGGGCGAGTTCCTGCCCTTCATGCGCAGCCGCCTGGACTCCCGATACGGCACCTTCGCCCCGGAGAACCCACTGCGCCACCGCCCCTCGCACTACATCGGCACCAACATCGTCATCACGACCAGCGGCGTCTTCTCCCCCGCCGCACTGACCGGCGCCGTCCTGGAGATCGGCGCCGACTCGGTCATGTTCTCCATCGACTACCCCTACGAGACCACCGCCGACGCCGTCGCGGGGCTCGCCGACACCCCGCTCAGCGACGAGGACCGGGCGAAGATCGCGTACGGCAACGCCGAGCGGATCCTGGGGATCACGGGCTGAGTCGCCCGGCAACGGCCGCGGCGGCTTGAGTAGGCTCGCCGCGGGGAGGCGCCACATGGCACGGCTGCGAAGCCCCGGCATCGCGCCGATCGCGACGCTGAGCAGTCCGCAGTGGGGTGTCGGGAACGACGCGATCGGGATTCTGGTGCTGCCGGCCTTCATCCTGGGTCTCGGGACCTCCGCTTGGGACCTGCTGATGTACTACCGCATCTCGCTCAGGCGCGCGTTGCCCGTGCACATGCTGGCCGGGGCGTTGTTCGCGGTGGTCGTGGTCCTGCGGCTGCGCAACGATTACGGCGCTCTGGTGACCGCGGCCTATGCCGAGCCGCCGCTGTTCCTTGTCCCGGTCATAGTGCTCCTCATCGGGTGGCGCAGGGCCGGCCTGAGAAACCCAGGTCGGCCCTCTGCATACTGATACCTGGTCCGTTGTAGCCAGAGGGGGCAGCGATGCGGATAGGCATAACCGGGCACATGGATATCGCGGGGAAGACGGCGGAGGTCGTGGTCGCGGCGTTACGTGCGCACCTGGCCGGCGTCGATCCGGCCGCGCTGGTCGGGGTCAGTTGTCTCGCGCCGGGAGCGGACACGCTGTTCGCCGAGGCGGTGGTCGAGCTGGGCGGCCGGCTCCGGGTCCTGATCCCGTCGGCGGACTACCGTCGGACGCAGGTCTCGGCGGCGGACGCCGGGCGGTTCGACGCGGCGGTCGCGGCCGCGGAGTCGGTGACGGTCCTGCCGTTCGAGACCGCCGGGCCGCAGGCTTACGAGGCGGCGAATCACGAGATGCTCGACATGGTCGACGAGCTCGTCGCGGTGTGGGACGGCAAGCCGGCGCCCGACGGCGGCGGGACCGGCGGAGCCGTCGCCGAGGCGCGTCGGCGCGGGGTGCCGGTCGTGGTCGTCTGGCCCGACGGCGCCGTGCGGGCCGGTGCGTCCGGCGAGGCGCATTAGTCCGGCGCCCTAATCCGGCGCCGAGGGCTGCACGAACTGCGACGCCGATTGCGGCAGCCACAGCAGGACGACCGCGGCGAGACCGTCGAGCAGGAACAGGACACGCCAGAACGCGCCGGAGCCACCGGAGCCCAGCGACGCCGCGACAGCCATGGCGGCCAGGCCGAACGACACGGTCGCCACCACCCTGCCGCGCTGCCTTCGGGGGCGCCGCCGCCGACCGTATCGGCATTCGCGGATGGTCCAGATCCATGCGCCCAGCACGATGGCCGCCAGGAGCACGATGAAGGGGACTCCCATGACCTGTGTCGACTGGGGATCGTTCTGCGCCTCGTGGAACACGCGGTAGAGCACGACGTACACCTCGACCACGAACATCGCCGCTCCCGCGCACATCAGCGCGATGGCCGCGCGCACTGTCGCCGGTATCGCGTCCCACGGGATCCGGTGCGTATCAGGGCCCAGGCTCTGCGTATCAGGACCCAGGCTCGGCGGCGCGCCCGCCGGCCCGAAGCCGTCGAAGAACGCGGGCGATCCTTTGCGCCACAACAGGATCACCGAGGCCAGGGCGGGAGCGAGGAACCCGGCGGTCAGGACGCGCGATCCGCCGCCCTGCACCCGGCCCACCGTCAGCAGGACGGTCAGACAGCCGAGGCCGAACAAGACCGTGGCGGCACTCCGCGCCTTGGTTCCTCCGCGCAGGCAGCGGTACGCGACGCCGGCCCACACCAGCAGCGGCACCACCAGCATGAAGAAGACGATCCCGGTCGGGGAACTCGGCGACTGCTCGCCGTTGTGGATGGTGGTGGAAAGTACGAGTCCTGACGGGATGTAGGCGGCCATCGCCACGTACATCAGCTTCACGGACTTCCTGACGGAATCCGGAAGGACATCAGCGGCCGGACCAGCTGCCTGCGGCCGACCCGCTCCCGCTCCCGCCACCGCCACCGGCACCGGCACCGGCACCGGCACCACCGGCTCCATCGCCGCCACCGGCTCGACCGCCGTCGCCGCCGCCACCGGCCGTGGAGCATCCTCGACGCACGGCATCGCATCCTGCGGCTGCGGCTGCGGCTGCGGAGCCGCCGGCCAACGCTCCATCGCGTAGTCCATCGCCCGCATGAGCGCGACCGCATACGTCCACTCGTTGCGCTGCCCCGCGCCCCACGCCGACCAGCCCTCGCCCGGGACGTGGACCAGCAGATGCGCCGCGCCGGTCGTGTTGAGCTCCCGAACCCCCGCGAACACCTCCCACGTCTGGACGAAGTCGTTGAAGGCCGTCCACCGCTCGGCGACCGTCGCCTGCGCCTTGTACTCGCCCACCCCGGGTCGCACGGCCCGGACCGCCCGGTTCACCGCGATCAGGAACGCCGAGCGCGACGAGCGGCGCCCCTCCGGCGGCACGATCAGGAGCATCGGGTGGTCGGACAGCCGGCACCCCAGCATCTCCAGTTCGAGCCTCACCCCCCGCTGCAGGGCGACCGGCGCGGCCGAGACCAGAACCGCCCTGCTCCTCCGGGCTTCGCGCTCGATCTCCACCAGCCACTTCTCGACGCCTACGTCCCGGGGGAGCGTCGGATCGACCGAGAGGAACAGCTTCTGCGCGCCCAAGGTGGCCAGTCCGAAAGCGTTGGGGTCGTTGCCGGCGACGATCGGGCCGTAGTGCCGGAACCGCCAGGCGAGGACTTCCTCGAAGGGCAGCCAGCGGCGCAGCGACAGACTGGTGACCAGGCCGCGCCGGCTGCCCCCGCCGGCCCGGATCTCGACGGCGTCGTCCTGGAACGTCCGCAGATACAGGAAGAAGGGGCGCTGGTCCTGAGCCAGGAGGCGCACCGCGCTCGGAGCACGGTGCCGCAGGCCCTGTTGGTCGAGGCGGCGAACGGCCGATGTGAAACCGCGCAGGATCAGGTAACCGACCGCCACGGCGACCAACGCGGCCAGTGCGTCCGCCGCCCCGAGCTGGCCGGCGATCACCGAGATCACCGCGACGAACCCGACGACGACGAACAGCGGGACCACGTAGACGAGAACCGGGAAGAAGAGAAGCACCGCGATCAGGCGGAGCACCGAGCCGTACAAGGAGTGCAGCTCCCGGACCTCGGCGCGGCCGTAGCGCGGCGAGTACATCGGATGCCCGAGTCTGCGGCACAGCGGCGTGAGCGCGAACCCCGCGGCGGCGAACACCACCGCCAGCGTGTAGTTCGTCTTCTGGCTCGCCGTGAGCGGACCCGGCTGACTCGCTATCAGCCCGAGGAACGCACGATCGACCCCGACGGCCACCAGGATCCGCCGCACCCACATCACCACGCCCCACCGCCGGGAGCGGTTGCGCAGGACGTCCACCTCGGGACCGATGTCGTGCCAGTTCGCCAAGCCGACCGGAACCTCGTACCGGATTTTGCGCTGGAACATTCGAGCGGGCCTAGTGCCGGGTAGCCGCGACGACGACAAACGCGACTACGTAGAGCGTGGCGAACACGACCGGAACAGCCTGCTCCAACTTACTCAGCGGCCAGTACAAAGACTTGTCCTTCCCTTCCCCCAGAACGGCCCACTCGGCGCGCACGTACGGCGAAGCCGGCAGCCTGGTCTCCAACTCCGCTATGACCATGAACTTGGCCGAGTTCAGCTGCCGATAAGAAGTGATCAAAAGGAACCACGTGCCGGACAAGGTGAGCAGCACCAGGAGCGGGAACACCAGCAGCCACGCCGACTCCCTCTTCAGCCCCCACACGAACGCCACCCCGGTGGCGATCGCGGTGTTCAGGCTGAGGAAGAACGCGTTCATGGTCGCCCGCCGCGCGCTGACCCGGTCGGCCATCTCGATATACACCTTGTACTGCTCAAGAAGCGCGTCGAGATACAGATTCCGGCCGCCGCCGTACGAGTTCTCATCAACCCCCTGGGACCACACGACATCACTGATCTTGAAGCCGCCGGGAATGCTCGCAGCGGCTTTGTTGCGCGGCGGGATAATCGACACGGAATCAGTATCCTGGTACCGCCGAGCCGGGAACAAGATTCAAGCCTTTGTTCCGGACTTCCCGCCGGGGACTGTGCGATCGCTGTGCGCGGATTGTGAAGCCGCGCGCCGACACTACGGCCTGTGACAGCCGTCGCGTCACGTCCCCGACGAATACGAGGCTTGAGAATGTCCGAACCACTCCCGGGCGGTCGCGGTCCCACCCCCAACGGTCGCGGTCCCAGTCGGCGCTCGCTGCTCAAGGCCGGCACCGGACTGAGCGTGGGCGCCGGGCTCGGTCTCGGCGCCGGGCTGGCCGGTGCCGCACCGGCCTCGGCCGCCAACGGCGTCGGCCAGACCGGGGCGCCGTTGTGCCAGAACGGCGCCGACTCGGCCAGCCAGCAGGGCCTGGGGTGCGGTGATCTGGGCATCCCGTACTACCGGCCGCACGACAACACCTGGGGATACGTCTTCGGTGACTCCTGCCGCGGGCCCACTCAGGGCGATCCCAACACCTACATCGGTTCGCCGGTGATGCTGAACCAGGCGAACTTCGACGCCAGCGGGGCCTCCCCGATCTCGTTCACGTGGGCGATGCCGACGTACGGACAGGCCGGGCAGCTCTTCGACTACGCGCACGGCCAGAACAACGGCCTCGGCGATGTCGAGCAGTCCCGCATCCCCAACGACTGCATAGAGTTCGGCGGCCGCACCTACATCCAGTACACGTCCGTCTTCACCTGGGGCCCGCCGGCCGGCTGGGACGGCTCGGTGTGCTCCGGCGTCGCCTACTCCGACGACTACGGCGTCACCTGGACCGACTTCGGCTACCACTGGCCCGGCGACCGGACCGGCGGGAACGAGTCGCTGTACGGGATGTGGTCGTTCGGCGGCATCGACGCCGACGGCTACCTGTACGTGTACTCCAAGCGCTGGAACGGCGGCCACAACAACAGCGCGGACCAGGGCCTGATCCAGCTGTTCCGGTTCACCCAGGAGGACTTCCACAACGGGGCCTGGGGCAACCAGCAGAACTGGGCCCAGGTCGACGGCTCCTGGACCTGGACGAACCAGGCCCTGCCCACGCCGTTGTTCGCGGCGGGCAACAACCTCGGCGAGTTCTCCGTCAAGAACATCAACGGCACGTACTGCATGAGCTACTTCGACGTCGACGACTACTCGATCCGCACCCGCACCTCGCCGCGGCCCGAAGGCGGCTGGTCGGCCCCGCAGGTGCAGATCGTCGGCGACTACCGCTATCCCAGCCACTGGGGCAAGCCGCAGCTGTCGAACCTGTACGGCGGCTACATCCATCCCGGCAGCGCGAGCGCCAACTCGCTGACGCTCATCGTCTCGCAGTGGCCCGGCAACAACGCGCCGCAGCCCTACCGGGTGCTGCAGTACGACGGCATCAACCCGTGACCACGAGCAGGTGCTGATCGCGAACAAAGAGGAGAGGAATCAGGTCTGAGCCGTCGTTCCGGGTGTGGCCGGGACGGCGGCTCAAGCGCTCGGAGTCCATCTCGTCGCGCAGGTCCAAGGTGGCGGCCAGCAGCTCCTGGGCCCGGCCTCGCCTATCGTGGTCGCACACAGCCGAGGGAGCCGCCATGACTACGCACACTGATTCCCTGTCCGACCGCCTCGCGATCACCGACACCGTGATCGCCTACGCGACGGCGATCGACACCCGCGACTGGCCGATGTTCGAGGCCTTGTTCACCCCCGACGCGGTCTGGGAGTACCGCGCCGGGGACGAGCGCCACACCGGACCCGGCCGCATCGCCGACCGCGTCCGGCCGACCGTCGAGCACCTCGACGCCACCCAACACCTGCTGACCAACCACGTGGTCGCCATCGACGGCGACACCGCCAAGCACACCTGCTACTACCTGGCGCAGCACCTGCGCGCCGGCAAGCGTTTCCTGGCCGCAGGGCGGTACGACGACGAGCTGCGCCGCGTGGACGGCCGGTGGCTCATCGCGGCGCGGGCGCTGATCAGCACGTGGGCCGAGGGAGATCCGGGCATCCTGCGGCCCGGCGGGGAGGATGCGGGCGAGTGAGTGCCGGTGCGGCGGGTGTCAGAGGCCTTCGGCGGTCTCCTCCAGCACCCGCCGCACCGCGGCCGCCTCCCGCGTGTCCGGACGAAGCACCGGCAGCGCCCGGCGCCAGGCGTCGGTGGCGGCGGCCAGATCCCCGAGGCGCTGGTGGACGAATCCCACGTCGGCGAGGAACACCGCGACAGCGTTGGGGTCCCCGAGCACATCGAAGAGCTCCATCGCCTCCTCGAACCTCTCCAGCGCCTCGTGGGGCCGGCCCGCGCGCAGGAAGGCCCGTCCCAGCTCCGCCAGCGCGTACGCCTCGCCCTCGCGGAAGCCGTGGGCGCGGGTGAAGGCCAGGCAGTCGTACTGCTCGGAGATGGCCCGCTCGTGGTTGCCGAGTGCGGAGTGGGCCGCGGCGAGGTGGTGGCGGGCCACGGTGGCGTTCTCCGACTCGCCGAGCTCCCCGCTCAGCGCCAGGGCCCGTTCGAGCGGGGCCAGGGCGAAGGCGGGCTCGTCGGCCAGGCGCAGGCACTTGCCGATGTTCACCAGCGCGACGCATTCGCCCAGGCGGTTGCCGAGCCTGCCGAACAGGGATGCGGCGGCCTTGTGGTGGGCCACCGCCGGGCCGTAGTGGCCGCGCTGGAAGGCCAGCAGGCCGCGGCGGTTCAGGGCACGGGCCAGCTCCAGAGAGTCGCCGAGGCCGGCGGCGAGGTCGACGGCCGCCGACAGATACGCGTCGGACTCGTCGAACCTGCCGGTCAGCTGCGCCAGCAGGCCCCCGCTTTGCCGGCCGACCAGTTCGGCCGAGGTGTCGCCGGCGAGGACCGAGCCCTCGATCACCGCGGCCGCCGCGTCGCGCCACAGCTGCCAGTGCCCGCGCGAGCGCAGGTACCACTGGACGCGGTGCAGCAGCTGCGCGGCCAGGCCGACCGCGTCGGCCGGACCCGATCCGGCCTGGACGATCAGGCCGCCGATCGCGCGGAACTCCTCGTCCAGCCACGCCAGCGCCTCCTCGGCGCCGGTGAACCGGAGCTGGGCCGGGGCCTGGTCGAGGTAGCCGGGCCGGGCCGCGACGGCGGCCTGGGCCAGCAGGTCCGCGTAGGCGGCCAGGGTCCGGCGGGCACACGCCGCCAGCGTCTCGGCGGACTCGCTCGCGGACGCCGCCTCCAGCGCGAAGACCCGGGTCAGGTCGTGGTACCGATAGCGGTCGGGCCCCGCCGGTTCCAGCAGGAAGACGTCCACCAGGCTTTCCAGCACGGACTCAGCGGTCTGCGACGGCACGTCCAGGTGCACCGCCGCCTGCCAGACCGACAGCGCCTCGATGTTCGGCACGGCCAGCAGCCGGAAGGCCCGCGCCTGCTCGCGCGTCAGGTTCTGGTAGCTCAGATCCAGGGTCGCGCGCACCTGGAGGTCGTCGGTCTGCAACTCGTCCAGGCGCCGCGAGGTGTCCTTCAGCCGCGCCAGCAACGACTCCAGCCGCCAGTTCCGCCGCACCGCCAGCCGCGAGCCGGCGATGCGGATCGCCAGCGGCAGCCGGCCGCAGAGCTCGACGATCCGGGACGCCGCGGCCGGTTCGGACTCCGGACGGTCGTCACCGACGACCTTGCCGAACAGGCTCGCGCCGTCCTGCGGGGACAGCGAGCCCAGCTCCAGACGCGCGCAGTCCTCCAGCCCGGGAAGACGGCTGCGGCTGGTGACGACCACGCAACAACCCGGCTCGGCCGGAAGCAGAGGGCGGATCTGCCGGACGTCGCCGGCGTCGTCCAGCAGCACCAGCACCCGCCGGCCGGCGAGCAGGGTGCGGTAGGCGGCCGAGCGTCCCGGCACCTCGTCCGGCAGCGCCGCGTCGGGACCGGCCAGGCTGCGGATGAACTCGGCGAGCGCCGTGCCGGGCTCGACCGGATGCCGGTCGGCGCCGCGCATGTTCATGTAGAGCTGGCCGTCGGGGAAGCGCTCGCGCAGGGCGTGAGCGGCCTGGACGGCGAGCGCTGATTTGCCGGTGCCGCCGGCTCCGGCGATGACGCAGACGCCCGGTCCCACGGCCGCGTCCCGCGAGTCGCCCTCCAGCAGGGCTTTGATGCGCTCCAGTTCGTCGTCGCGGCCGGTGAAGTCGCGGACGCCGCGCGGCAGCTGCGCGGGCGGTGCCGGAAGGGGAGGCGCGGCGGGGACGGCGGCCGCGGTGCGGGCGGCTGTCTCGGCCGTCCGGGCCTCGGATGCCGCCGCCACCGCCGCGGCCGGAACCAAGCCCTCATCGGGAGAGACGTTCAACGCCGGATCGGCATTGAGGATCCGGCCGTGAAGAACCTGCAGATCCCGGCCGGGCTCGATCCCCAGTTCCTCGGCCAGCACGTGCCGCGCGGCCCGGAACGCGGCCAGCGCGTCGGCACGCCGGTTCGCGCGATAGAGAGCCAGCATCAGGAAGGCGTGCGCACGCTCCAGAAGCGGTTGCCGGACAACGAGATCGCGCAGTTCGGGCACGAGCGTCTCGTGCCGCCCCAGATACAGGTCCGCGTGGATCCGCGCCAGCAGCGCGTCCAACCGGAGCTCGGCGAGCCGGTCGATCTCGCCGCTCAACGCGGCGGACTGGATGCCCTGTAGGGGCTGCCCCCGCCACACGTCCAGCGCGGCGCACAAGAGGTCCGCGGTCCCCTGCCAGTCCCCCTGCGCATCCCTGGCCTTGGCCGCTTCGGTCAAAGCGGTGAACCGGTGCAGGTCCAACTCCCCCTCGCGCACCACGAACCGGTACCCGCGGGCCTCGGTCCGCAGCCGGACGGCCGCCTCGCCGAGCGAGTGTCGCAGCCTCATGACATACGTGTGCAGCGTCTTGTGCGCGCCCCGCGGCGCGGCGTCGGCCCACAGGTGCTCGGCGATGCGGTCGACCGAGACGACGCGATTCGCCTCCAGGAGCATCGTCGCCAGGATCACTTGTTGTTTGGGCGCGGCGATCCGTTTCTCGACCGAGCCGTCGTGGGCCGAAAGCGGGCCCAGTACCCCGAAACTCATGGACAAGTCTGCGCTCCCTTGCGCGTCACCGGAACGTGACCGGATTGCTAGCCCTCTGAGTCAACATCCAAATACGGGCGAACGCTCGGGAAATTCACGGTTGTTCGGAGACAGGGGATCGCCATGAAGAAGTTCATCAACCGCCTGAGTGACAAGGCGCTGTCCACGCTGCTGCGCGAGGAGACGGCCGGCGCGTGCGTGCCGGAGCACGGCCAGACCTGCGTCCTCGGGAGCTGCGGCTCCAACGGCTGGTGGTACCAGTGCGTGACCACCTACTCCTGCAACGGGGCCTGCAGCTGCACCCAGACCCGGACCCAGAACCGCTGCTAGCCGATGCCCGACCGGCGGCGGTGTCGCGCAAGCGGCCCGCCGCCCCGATTCCCGAAAGGGGTGCCGAAACCCATGACGTTCCTGGTCGTCTTCGCGCGGACCCTGCTCGGGGTCGTCTTCGCTCTGGCCCTGGCCGGCAAGCTGCGCAACCGCCGGTCGTTCACCCAGTTCGCCGCCTCCCTGCACGAGATCGGCTGGCTGCCCGGTCCGGCGCGCGCCGCGGCCCCCTTCGCCGTGGTCGCCGTCGAGGGAGTCAGCGTCCTGCTTCTGGCCGTGCCGGCGACGGTCCCGGCCGGCTTCGTCCTGGCGCTCCTGACGCTGGCGGCGTTCACCGCCTCCGTCGGCTGGTCGCTCCGTCAGGGCCAGACCGTGCGCTGCCAGTGCTTCGGGACCGACAGCGGTCCGATGGGAGCCTCGCAGGTGGCGCGGAACTGTGTCCTGCTGGCCGTCGCGGCGGCCGGCCTGCTCGCCTGCCTCGCCGGCCCGTCCTCGGCCGCCCCGGCGGGCATCGCGGTGGCCGCGGCCGGCGGGGCTGTGTCGGCGGTCCTGGTCGTCCGCTGGGACGACCTGCGTTTCGTGTTCTCCCCCTCGACGGCCGGCCGCTGAGCCGGAACCGTCCGCGTCCCTAAGGAAGCCCTCATGCTCGGTGTTCTTGCCGCCGCTGTCGCGTTCCTCACGGTCCTCACTCTGATCAACCTCGCCCTGCTGTTCGCCGTCATCAGGAAGCTGCGTGGGATGGACCACGGCGCCGGAGCGCCGGCCGACCAACTCCCGGCCGTCGGGCTTCCCATCGGGGCGTTCGAGGTGCCGGCCCTCGACGGCACCGTGGTCGCCACCGCCGACCTCGCCGGGGCCGACGGCGACGACACCCTCGTCGCCTGCGTCATGACCGGCTGCGAGCCCTGCGCGAAGTTCATCGGGACCCTGCACGACGGGTCCCCGGCCGGCTACGACCGCACCTTCTTCTTCGTCAACGGCGACCCCGCCGCCGAGGCCACCGCCACGCTCGTCGCCGAGCTGTCCGGCCTGGGCCGGGTCGCCATGATGGCCCCGGACGGACCGGTCGGCGCGGCCTTCGGAGGCGTCACCAGCTTCCCGACGGTGATGCGGGTCGCCGACGGCGCGGTCGCCGCGGCCGGCCGGGGCCTGGACGGGGTGTTCGCCAAGGTTCCCGTCTCGGCGTCGCGGTGACTCCAGCGCCGACCGGGGAACCCCGCCGCGCGCCGGACCGGCGGACGGCTCTGACCGCCCTGGGCCTGGGCTGGCGCTCGGCTCCGCTCGGCACCGCCGGGCTGCTGGCCCTGACGGTCGTGCTCGGCCTGCTGCCCGCCGCGGCCGCGTGGACCGGCAAGCTCCTGTTCGACGAGATCGCACGGGGCCGGCAGGCCGACGCCGGCCGCGCGACCTGGCTGGCGCTGGCCGCGGCCTTGCTCACGTTCGCCGGTGTCGCCGGCGACCTCGTGTCCGGCCAGACGGTGAAGTACGTCCAGCGCGCCGTCTCCCTCCGGGTGCAGGACACGCTGTACCGGCACGTCAACGGCTTCCCCGGGCTGCGCTACTTCGAGGACCCGGTGTTCCAGGACCGGCTGCGGCTGGCCGAGCAGGGCGCGCTGGCCGCGCCCCAGGGCATGACTGACCTGCTGACCGGGACGCTGCGCAGCACCGTGGCCGTCACCGGCTTCCTCGGCGCGGTCCTGGTCGTCTGGCCGCCGATCGTGCCGCTGCTCGCTCTGGCGGCCGTCCCGGCCTACCTCGGGCAGCGGGCTTTGGGGCGGCGCCACGTGCTGGTCACGGAGCAGAACATCGCGACGGTGCGAAAGCGGTACTTCTACCAACAACTCCTCACCGACGCCGGAACGGCGAAAGAGGTCCGGCTCTACGGCCTGGGTTCCCTGTTCCACGGCCGGATGCTCAGTGCCCTGCGAACCACCTCCGGCGCGGACCTGGCGGTCGAACGGCGCGGCTCGGTCCTGCAAGGCGCCCTCGCGCTGCTGACCGCCGCGATCTCCGTCATCGGCGCGGTGGCGGTGGTGCGCGGTGTCGTGGACGGCCGGCTCAGCGTCGGCGACGCCGCACTGTTCACCGCGGCGGTGGCCGGCGTGCAGACGGCGGTGTCCGGCACCGTGGCCCAACTGGCCCGCGCCGGGCAGACGCTCCGACTGTTCCGGCACTATCTGGACGTCGTCGAGGCACCCTCCGACATCACCGGCGGCCACTCCCCCGTCGCCCCGCTGCGCGAGGGCATCGAGCTGCGCGACGTGTGGTTCCGCTACGACCCGGCCGGCCCCTGGATCCTGCGCGGCGTCGACCTGTTCATCCCGCACGGCTCGGCCGTCGGCCTGGTCGGCCTGAACGGAGCCGGCAAGAGCACCCTGGTCAAACTGCTGTGCCGCTTCTACGAACCCGAACAGGGCCGGATCCTCTGGGACGGCGTCGATGTCAGGGAGCTGTCGATCGACGACCTGCGCCGCCGGATCGGCGCCACGTTCCAGGACTACTGCCGCTACGACGTCAGCGCCGCCGAGAACATCGGCATCGGCGACATGACGCGGCTGGACGACCTGCCGGCCGTCCGGCGGGCCGCGCAGGAGGCCGGGATCGACGAGACACTGTCCGGACTGCGCCACGGCTACAAGACCCTGCTGAGCCGGATCTTCCTGGACAGCGACCGCGAACGCGGCCTGGCGCTGTCCGGCGGGCAGTGGCAGCGGGTCGCCCTGGCGCGCTCGCTGATGCGCCAGGACGCCGACCTGCTCATCCTCGACGAACCCAGCTCAGGCCTGGACGCGGCGGCCGAGCACCAGATCCACCGGGCACTGGCCGCACGGCGCGCCGGACGCACCAGCCTGCTCATCTCGCACCGTCTCAACACCCTGCGCGACGCCGACCTGGTGGTGGTCCTCGCCGACGGCGGCATCAGCGAGCGGGGCAGCCACGACGAGCTGATGGCCGCGGACGGGCAGTACGCTCAGCTGTTCCGGCTCCAGGCCGAGGGATATCAGGACCAGCAAGTGGGGGCGTCATGATGCTCAGCCGCAGATCGATATTCGCCACCGGTGTGGTGGTGGGGGCGATCGGAGCGCTCGCCGCGCGCCAAGCCCTGCTCCTGATCACGGTGAGCGGCGGCAGCATGAGCCCGACCTACGTCGACGGCGAGAAACTGGTCGTGCGCCGCGGCCGCGGGCGGCAGCCCCAGGTCGGCGAGGTGGTCGTGTTCCGGCACCCGCAACTCGCCCGCGCGGCGGCGGCCCAGACAACAGCAGCCCAAACACCGGCACCGCCGCGCCCGGACGTCGACTGGATGGTGAAGCGCGTCGTGGCCGTGCAGGGCGACCGCGTTCCCGAGGAGATCCGTCCGGCCGTCGGCGCCACCGACGCGGAAACCGTTGTCCCGCAAGGCTTTCTCCTCGTGCGCGGCGACAACCCGGTGAGCCTGGACTCGCGCCACTTCGGCTACCTCCCCACCACCGAGGTATTGGGAGTGTCGCTGCGAAAGCGGCCGCGCACCTCGTCGTAGCAACCAGTCTCGGTAAAAGGGGAAGACCCCCTGGAACCGGCCGCCGCCGAGCCCCAGAGGGTCTCCCCCGTTCTTCCCTACGGCTTGAACTCCACGACCTGCGGGTCGTGGTCGCTCGTCTGGTTCGCGAACTCCGAGTTCACGTGGACCACCTGGTAGGAGTAGTCCTTGATCCCCTTGCTGACCAGGATGTGGTCCAGGACCTCGGAAACGCCCTCGTAGTCGTACGTGTACTGCTGATTGACCGGCAGGGTGCTGATCAGGTCGGTCAGGATCGACGGGCCGGTGCCGTCGGAGGTGCCGGTGCGCAGCGAGTTGAGCGCCGGGCTGAACTGGTAGTCGTTCAGGTCGCCGAGGGAGACGATGTCGGCGTGCTTGTCCACGTCGAGCAGCTTCTGGATGAAGTCGTGCTCCACCTGGGCCTGGCCGGCGCGCTGCAGGGCCGAGGACTGCGCCGGGAACTGGAAGCGGCCGTCCTGGTTCTGGTCGCCGAGCTTGGCGTCGAGGTGGTTGGCGATGACGAAGACGTCCTGGTTCCGGAAGCGGAACTGGCCGACCAGCGGCTTGCGGCTGGAGTTCCACACCGGGTTCGCCGGGTCGATGCGGCCCGGGGACAGCGTCAGCGCGGGCTCGCCGTGCTTGGTCACCACCTGCGTGCTCGTGGTGGTGCGATTCACGGTCGCGGCACCGGAGTCGACGAAGCTCACCCGCGCCGGGTTGTACAGGAACACGGTGCGGATGTTGCCGCCGGGCTGGCCGCCGTCCTGGTCGTTGGCCGGGTCGATCTCCCGGTAGCTGTACTGCGGGCCGCCGGCGGCGACGATCGCGGCGGTCAGCTTGCCGATGGTCTGGTCGGCCGCCACGGTGCCGTCATCGGTGGCGCCGCTGTTGTCCTGGATCTCCTCCAGGGAGATGATGTCCGGCTGCGCCAGGTTCTTCACCACGCCGGCCGCCAGCGCCTGGTACTTGGTGTCCGGGTCGGACGGCGCCAGGTTCTCCACGTTGTACGTGGCGATCGACAGCTGCTTGGCCGAGGCCGGGGTGGCCACGACCGGAGCCAGGTTGCCGTGCTGCACGGCGCCCAGCGTGGCGGCCGCGAGCAGGAAGCCGCCGTACTGCGAGTAGTCGATCGGGCCGACGGTCGCACCGCCGAAGGTGTCCCCGACCGTCACCTGCGGGTTGCTGCCGTCCGCGGGGACGATCTCCAGGCGGCCCGAGGGCGTCTGGTTCTCGCCGAGCAGCTCCGAACCGCCGCGGTAGGTGGCTGCCTCGGTCGGCTTCACGGTGACGTACTGCTCGCCGTACTTGTCCGAGGGGCCGATCACGCGCACGTCGTCGACCTCGGCGCGCATGCCCTCGATGGAGCGGTAGTAGTCGAGCACCGAGCGCGTCGGGGTGATCGGCGTCGACTCGATGTTCGCCCCGCCCAGATCCGGCGCGTAGGTGGCCGGGACGTCCGAGGCGTTCAGCACGATCGGCGCCGGCAGCGGGTTCCCGCTGCTGAGCTTGGTGACCGTGGCCGTACCGATCTCGGTGACCGACAGGTTCGAGGTGGTCGCCGTGGTGTCCCCGCTGGCCAGCGGGTAGTAGTTCTGCACCTTGCCGGAGACCAGGACCGAGTCCCCGGCCGCGACGGTCGGCGCCGAGCTGGTGTAGACGAAGATGCCCTCGCTGGTCGCCGGGTTGGCGTCCGGATTCGGGTCCTGGACCCAGAAGCCCTTGGTGCCACTGGTCCGCACAGCCGTCACGATGCCGGGCACGTTGGACACCGACTGGCCGTTCAACGGCGAGATCCAGGTGGTCCCGGTGATGTCGTGGATCCGCAGCGGACCCGGCGTCGAACCGCCGCCGGTCCCGGAGCCCCCCGGCGTCGGCGTCGGCGCACCGGCGGTGAAGTCGGCACCGTTCTGGTCGGTGTCCGTGCCGGAGGCATCGCGCGCCACCGAAGTGGTGTTGCTGGCCGCCGGGGCGTCCGCACTGCCCTCGTGGATCACGGCGGTGCCATAGCCGACCAGGTCCTTGATGCTCGCATCGGCCGCGCAGTCGGCGGCCGTCTTGCACGTGAGCGCGGTCTGCGAGGTGACCAGCGCGACGGTGCCCGCGGTACCGGACAGGTTGATCGCCCCGGTGGCATCCGGCGTCGGCAGGTCAGCGGTCCCCCCGGTCCCGGCCGCCTCACCGATCAGGTAGGTGGCCCCCGGCGCGATGCTCCCGGTCAGGTTGGTGACCTGCCACGTGGTAGTCGCCCCCGGCGCAGCCGAGATGTACTGCACCGACCACGAAGCCAGCGAAACCGCCGCCGAGCCGTCATTGCGCAGCTCGATGAAGTCGTTCTTCAACGTGGCGCCGGAGTTTCCACCGCCGCCGTACACCTCGTTCACGACGACGTCGGTCGACACCGTCGCATGCGCCGACGGCAGCAGCAGCACGGCGGCGACAGTGCTGGCCGAGACCGCCATGGCGGTCAGGGAACGGGTCCTGGACACGGTCCTCCTTGAGAAAGGGTCTGAATCGACTCGCATTGTGCGGGGCCAGAGCAAACCTCAGGCGTCCAGCAGGCGGGCATTCGGTGCTGAGCGCAACACTCGTCCCTTCCCCGAACCAAGCCGATCAGTCCTCGACGATGAAAGCCAAGGGTTTTCCCTCCGGAGCACGGCGCCGGATCCGCTGCGCTACTTCCCGGCCCCCGTAACCGCCAGCGCGGTCGTCCAGTTCGTCGCGATCGCCTGCTGCGCCGCCGCAAGCGTCACCTTGTGCGCGCAGACCGCCTTGTGCAGCGCGTTCTCCACAGTGTCCTTCGGGTTCGGCAGCGAACCGGGCTCGGGCCACAGGTTCGTGGTGTCGTTGCTGCCGCCGAGTTCGAGGCTGACCAGATGGTCCAGCTCGCTCTTGGTGCTGTCGGGGACGCCGTAGGCCGTGTACAGCGCGTGCTTGATCTTGTCCGTCGCCGAGGCCGCCGGCCGGATCTTCGTCGTGTACCCGGTCGTGCAGATCGTGGAGTCGATGTTGGACTGCGTCACCGCGTCCTGCACAGCCCCCGGCGTGCAGGACCGGTCGGGCACGTAGGTGGTGGGCCCGTTGCCGCCCATGTGGCAGTGCAGCCCGGCCGGGACGGTGCCGACCTGGCTCGGCGCCAGGCGGGAGCGGACCAGCGGGGCGTTCGCGCCGCCCCCGGCCCCAGCCGCGGCGCTGGTACCGGCGGCCGACCCGCTCGGGGCGCTCTGACCGCCGTTCGCCGCCGTGCTCTTGCAGCCGACACAGAACACTGCGACGGCGGCGCAGGATATGAGGAACTTGCTTATGGTTGGCATCGGCTGCCCCTTCGGCCGGGCCCGGCGGGAACGCCGAGTCAGTCGTTCGCATACTTCTGCGATTCCACGCCGTATACCGCGAACAGCGACAACGAATCGTCATCCGAGGAATACGACGTGCGGCCCACCGATCGGTGGACCGCACTGGATCACTTCGGGGTGAGACTACTGCCCCGAGGGACGGCAGCGCGTCCCGGCCCCCGCTGCACTCACCGCAAGAAGCCCTGGTAGTTGTGCTGCTGAAGCTGCGACTCGATCTGCTTCACCGTCTCCAGACCGACGCCGACCATGATCAGGATCGTCGTGCCCCCGAAGGGAAACGCGACCGTCGCGTGCAGCCGATCGAGGGCGACCATCGGGATGGCCGCGATCACCGCGAGGTAGAGCGCACCGGGCCACGTGATGCGCGTCGCCGTGTAGTCCAGGTACTCGACCGTCGGCCGGCCGGCGCGAATGCCGGGGATGAAGCCGCTGTACTTCTTCATGTTGTCCGCGATCTCCACGGTGTCGAAGGTGATCGACATGTAGAAGAAGGCGAAGCCCAGGATCAGCGCCAGATAGCTGAGTGTGTACGTCAGCGGGTACCCGTGCACGGTCACGCTGAAGTGTCGGTCGACCCATCCCTGCCAGCCCTTGGTGGAGGCCGGGCTGGCGGTCAGACCGGCCAGCATCACCGGCATCTGCAGCAGGGACGAGGCGAAGATGACCGGCACCACGCCCGACTGGTTCAGCTTGAGCGGGATGTACGTCGAGGTGCCGCCGTACGAACGCCGACCGAGCGTGCGCTTGGTGTACTGCACGGGAATGCGCCGCTGGCCCTGCTCGACGAAGACCACGGCGGCGACGGTCAGCACGCCCAGCGCCAGCACCCCGAAGAACGCCGGCCAGCCGCCGAGCGTGCGCGACGAGAGCTTGATCGCCCACACCGAGCCGGGGAACTTGGCGGCGATCGAGGTGAACATCAGGACCGACATGCCGTTGCCGACCCCCCGATCGGTGACCAGCTCGCCGAGCCACATCAGCAGCGAGCACGCGGCCGTCATCACGACGACCATCACCACCATGCCCTCCCACGTCACCGCGGGGTAGAGGACTGCGACGCCCTCGCACTTGCCGCCGAGCAGATAGCCGGGGTTGTTGCGGGCCGCCGTCAGGGTCATCGTCGATTCCAGGACCGACAGGCCGATGGTCAGGTAGCGCGTGTACTGCGTGATCTTCGTCTGCCCGGCCTGGCCGTCGCTCTTCAACGCCTCCAGCCGCGGGACCACGACCGTGAGCAGCTGCAGGATGATCGAGGCGGTGATGTAGGGCGTGATCCCGAGCGCGAAGATGGACAGCTGCTGGAGCGCTCCGCCGGAGAACAGGTTGAGCAGCCCGAAGGCCTGGCTGCCGGTCCCGCTCTTCGTCGAGGCGGAGGTGCACGCGGACAGCGACTTGGCGTCGACGCCGGGCAGCGGGATGTGCGCGCCGAACCGGTAGACGGCCACGATGCCGAGCGTGAAAAGTAACTTTCTTCGCAAATCGGGCGTACGGAACGTGCGGAAGAACGCGGTGAGCATCGACGGCCCTCCGTGGGAGCTGGAGATCTTAGATTGTTGAGCGGGGGGTGTCGGGGCTAGACGGCTGCCCGGAGACCGGTGAAGGCGCCGCGATGAGCGGCACGCCAGGTCGCGACGGCATCAGCCACCGAAGCCGTGACCGTGGACGTCGGCGCCGACTCGGGCGTGGTCGACGTGGTCGATGAAGCCGACGAAGCCGACGAAGCCGACGTCGACGAAACCGGACCAGGAACTCGCTGCACATCAGAGCCCGGATTCCCGCCATAAGTACCACTACCGGGAATGTTGGTCGGCCGCACCGACGACCCGGAGTCATTGAGCGCGTAAGCCGTACCCAACCCGATCGCCGCCGCCGCGGCCGCGGACCCCACGACCTTGCCGACCAGCCGATGCCGCCGCACCCGCTGTCCGCGGTCGAGCGCGCGGCGGGTCAGGGCGTCGATGTCGGGCCGGCACTCGGCCGCGGTGGCGTCGAAGGCCGCGCGCACCGTTCCCGTGCCGTCCGCGGCGGTCTCGAAGATGTCGGTGGACACAGGTGGGCCGTCCTTTCTTGGGGTGGGTGGCGGTCAGCCGAGAAGCCGTTCGGGGAACACCTCGCCGAGCGCGACCCGCAGCCGGGCCAGCGCCCGCGAGGACTGGGTCCGGACCGAGGCGGAGCTGATGTGCAGGACCGCCGCGACGTCCTCGACGCTGAGGTCCTCCCAGTACCGCAGCACGACCACCGCCCGGTCCCTGGCCGACAGGTTCGCCAGCTCGGCGAGCAGCGTCAGCCGCACGGCGGAGTCGACGTCCTCGATGACCCGCTCCGGCGGCTCGGCGATCGGCTGCTCCCCCGAGCGCTTGCGCCGCCGCTGGCTGATGAAGGTCCGGGTGAGGACGGTCTGCGCGTAGGCGGCGGGGTTCTCGACCCTGCTGACCCGGCGCCAGGCCACGAACACCTTCACGAGGGTGTGTGTCCTGCATGAGATCCTCGGCCAGATGCCAGTCCCCGCCGGCAAGGAAGTACGCAGTACGGAAGAGCCGGGCCCCGTGTGCGGCAGTGAAGTCCTGGAAGGCTTGCCGATCATCCTTCATCTCCTCTGCCTTCATCGCCCGTGCTGGTTGACGTCCACATAAGGTTCAACGCGCGGGGACGCGGGCTTTGTGACAGCTTCCCGAGAGGAATTTTTGGCGCTCCTGACCTCTGTGTGGGTGAGTTCCTCGTGTGGGTGAGTTCCTCGTGTGGGTGTGGCTGGGGTGGGTGGCTTACAGGCGTTTCTTGACGGCTTCGCGCATGGTTTACGGGATCCACTGGTGGCGCGGGTCGGGGGTGGCGCTGGTTTCGCGGGGCGGTGGTGGTGTGGGTAGGTGGTTGGCTCTACTGCGACAGTCAAGGACAACTGCGAAGGCGAAGGCGAACTGCGAAAATCAAGGTCAAGGGCTAAAGGCGCCTCCGGCGGCGCCTACGCGGCGAGCGGCCTCGGCTCCGGGGATGGGGGCCGCGCTGGCTGCCGCCGGACGATGCTTGTGGTCGCCTCGTCCCGGATTCCCCGTCGCATCGTCGCCTAACGGAAGCAGACCGGTCCGGTGGTATCAAGCCGGATCGCCCAGCTGGTGGCCGGGTATCAGCGACTTGACACCACCGGCCCGGCCTGCTTGGCTTCGCCCGCCGAAGCGACGGGGAATCCGGGACAAACCCACCTGTGGGAAGAGTTCCCGCGCCTCGCGCACGCACCGCCCGGCCGCCGCTGTGTCTCACCGGGTGGACCGAGTCCACACCACAGACCGGGGTTGTCCCGGATTCCCCGTCGCTTCGGCGGTGCTTGCACAACCATCCCGGCCTGGGCGGTGTCCAGCCGAACGAAACCGGTGGCCGGCAACAGTGATCCGGCTTGACACCGCCCAGGCCGGGATGGTTCCCTCCGGGCGACGAAGCGGCGGGGAATCCGGGACGAAGGCGACCACAAGCAGCGTCCGCCGCCCGACAGCGCGGCCCCCACTCCCCGGAGCGAGGCCGCTCGCCGCGCAGGCGCCGCCGGAGGCGCTCTTCAGCTCTTGACTGTGGCTCTTGCCCTTGACTGTCGCAGTAGAGCCGCCCACCTACCCACACCACCACCGCCCCACGAAACCAGCACCACCCCCGACCCGCGCCACCAACGGATCCCGCAGACCCCGCGCGAAGCCGTCAAGAAACGCCTGTAACTATCAGCCCACAAACAAACCGCAACCAGCCACACCCACCCACCCACAGGTCAGGGGCGCCGAATTTTTCGCCTGCACCCGGTGACGGTAGTCGCCGGGTGGCATGCCGTGCGCGGCGCGGAAGGCGCGGCTGAAGTCCGCCGCGTGGCGGAAGCCCCACCGGGCCGCGATCGCCTGGACCGGCTGGCCGCGCAGGCGCGGGTCGGCGAGGTCGGCCCGGGCCCGCTCCAGACGCTGGTGGCGGATCCAGGCCGCGACGGTGCGGTCGCGGAGCTGGAAGAGGCGGTGCAGGTAGCTGACGGAGATGTGGTGGTGCGCCGCGATCTCCGGTGGGGACAGATCCGGGTCGCCGAGGTTGCGCTCGACGTAGGACTCGATGCGGGCGAGCAGGGCCTGGCGGCGGGTCTCAGGGGCCTGCCGGCCGTCGGCGGTCCGGGCGCCCGGGGCTTGGCGGCGGGCCACGAGGATCGGCCGGTCCGCCGGTGCCGGTTCGGAACCAGCCCCGGCCTCGGCCCCGGCCTCCGCGTGGGCGATGTGGGCGACGTGGTCGGCCAGCGCGGCGACAGCCAGATCCAGCGCGGCCTTGCCCAGGCGCGCGGCCTCGCGCTCCCCCACCGGACCGCTGTCGTCCGTCGCCGCGACAAGAATCAGGATCCTGTCGGCTCCGGCGCCCTCGCCGTCTATGGTCACGATCATGGAACCCGATTGTGAATCAGGGACCTCACACCGAGCTCACACGCGCACCACAAGCCCTGCTCCCGACGGGAGCGCTCACGAACCGGATAAGCGCGGCAGCACCCGGTGCGGGTCGGCATCGGAGCGCTCGACCAGCAGTGCCGCCGAACCGAGTATCTCCGGATCCGGCGCCTGGGCGATCTCAGGATCCTTGTTCGCATAGGGGAAGATCGACAGCACGTGCTGCATCGCGGCGATCCGGGCCCGCTTCTTGTCGTTGCTCTTGATCACCGTCCACGGCGCGTCGGCGGTGTCGGTGTAGAAGAACATCGCCTCCTTCGCGTCCGTGTACTGCTGCCAGCGCTCCAGCGAGGCCAGGTCCATCGGGCTCAGCTTCCACTGGCGCACCGGGTCCACCTGGCGGATCAGGAACCTGGTGCGCTGCTCGGCCTGCGAGACGGAGAACCAGAACTTCACCAGGGTGATGCCGTCGCGGACCAGCATCCGCTCGAACTCCGGCGCCTGGCGCATGAACTCCAGGTACTCGGCCGGGTCGCAGAAGCCCATGACCCGCTCCACGCCGGCGCGGTTGTACCAGGAGCGGTCGAACATCACGATCTCGCCGGCGGCCGGCAGGTGGGTCACGTAGCGCTGGAAGTACCACTGCGTGCGCTCGCGCTCGGTGGGCTTCTCCAGGGCGACGACCCTGGCGCCGCGCGGGTTGAGGTGCTCGGTGAACCGCTTGATCGTGCCGCCCTTGCCCGCGGCGTCCCGGCCCTCGAACAGGATCACCAGCCGGCCGCCGGTCTCCTTGATCCAGTTCTGGAGCTTCAGCAGTTCGATCTGCAGCAGCCTTTTGTCGTGCTCGTAGCGCGTGCGATCCAGGCGCTCGCGGTACGGGTAGTCCTGGCGCCAGGTGTCCACCGGGACGCCGTCGGCGCCGACGAGGATCGGATCGTCGTCGTCCGCCTCCTCGATGTGCAGGCCGCGGGTGTCGGTGACGTCGGCCAGGGTCCAGCGCTGCGGATCAGGGGTCGGTTCTGCGCTCACACCCGCAATATCCCCGACCGAGTCCGCCTGATGATCGACCACGCGTCAAACATTGCGCAAACTCCCGAGGGATGGCAAGCCATGGCGACCCGCGGCGCGCGGCGGTTCTGTTTCCCGCGCCGCAGCATTCAGCCCCTTGATGTTAACGAATCCTTTGCCCCGGTCGGTGTTCCATTCGTCACGGTCTGTGTCTAGCATCCCCCGTGCTGCCTTCCCCACGCCCCCTCCCCACTACCCCACTCCCCCGCCATCAGGAGAGAACCCATGCGCATCTCCCGCAAGGCCCTGTCACTGTCCGCAGCGGTCGGCGCGGTCGCCGTGGCCGCCGCCGTCATCCCGTACGCCACCGCCTCGGCCGCCCCGGCCGCCGCCCCGGCCACTGCCGGCGTGGTGCCGACCCCCGCCCACGTCGTCGTGGTGATGGAGGAGAACCACTCCTACAGCGACATCATCGGGAGCTCCAGCGCCCCGTACATCAACTCCCTGGCTTCCTCCGGTGCGCTGCTGACCGGCTCGTTCGCGGTCACCCACCCCAGCGAGCCGAACTACATGGCGCTGTTCGGCGGCAGCACCTTCGGCCTGTCCTCGGACGCCTGCCCGGTCAGCGAGGGCACCAAGGCCAACCTCGGTTCGGAGCTGCTGGCGGCCGGCAAGACCTTCAAGGGCTACTCCGAGGGCCTGCCGAGCACCGGCTCGACGACGTGCTCGTCCGGCAAGTACGCGCGCAAGCACTCGCCGTGGGTCAACTACAGCAACGTGCCCGGCTCGGACTCGCTGCCGTTCACCCAGTTCCCGAGCAGCTCCAACTACGCCAGCCTGCCGACGCTGTCGTTCGTCATCCCGAACCTCAACGACGACATGCACGACGGCACCGTCAGCGCCGGCGACACCTGGCTGAAGAACAACCTGTCGGCCTACGCCACGTGGGCCAAGGCCAACAACAGCCTGCTGATCGTGACCTGGGACGAGGACGACTACACCGAGAGCAACCAGATCCCGACGATCTTCGTCGGCGCCGGTGTGAAGACCGGCCAGTACAGCGAGCAGGTCAACCACTACAACCTGCTGGCCACGCTGGAGCAGATGTACGGCCTGACCCCGGTCGGCAACAGCTCGGGTGCCGCTGTCATCAGCGACATCTGGAGCTAGGCGCACGCGTCACCGCGTAGTGCGCAGCGGACGGCCCGGACACCCCCGGGCCGTCCGCGGCATGCTGTGAGCCCGAGCCCGAGCCCGAGGCCGAGGCCGAGCCAAAGCCAGAGCCGGAGCCGGAGCTAAAGCCAGAGCCGGACCAGGAAGGGAACCCCGAAAGCCATGCGCCGTGCCTCCTGGCAGGTACGCCTCGCGGTGCTGCCGCTCGCGGTGGCCGCCGCCGCGGCGTCGGGCGTCGCACTGTCGCACTCCGCGACCGCGGGCGGCCCGATCGCCGTCCGCACCGCCGGATGCGGCACCCCGCCCCCGGCCGCCGGCGCCGGCCGCGTCGCCTTCGCGGTCACCGACGACACGGACGCCTTCGCGACGGTCTACCTCGTGGACGCCGCCGACCGGGTCTACGCGGAGATCCCGTGGCTGACGCCGAAACACACGCTGCCCCTGGCCACAACCCTCGGCGCGGGCCGCTACGCGATCCGGTGCGTCCTGTCCGACGGCACGATCCACACCACGTCGCAGTTCTCTGTCTCGGGCACGGCCCCCGGCGCGGTCGCCGGCTACAAGCCGCTGCCCGACCTGGACCTGACCGCACCGGTCAACGCCTACCGCGCCTGGCTGGGCACCGCGTTGCCGAAGCTGCTCGCGGCCGCTCAGACCCTGGACGCGGACGTCGCGCGCGGGGATCTGCAAGCCGCGAAGACGGACTGGCTGACCGCTCACCTGGACTACGAGCGCCTGGGCGCGGCGTACAACTCGTTCGGCGACTTCGACGACGCGATCGACGGGACGTCGGCGGGCCTGCCGGACGGCACGGCGGACAAGGACTGGGCCGGTCTGCACGCGATCGAGTACGGGCTCTGGCATTCCGCGTCCGCCTCTGACTTCAGACCCCTGACACAGGGCCTCGTCACGTCGGTCCAAGGCCTGATCGAGGACTTCCCGAGCGAGGAGGTCGACCCCGGCGACCTGCCGCTGCGCGCCCACGAGATCCTGGAGAACACCCTGCAGTTCCAGATCACCGCGGCAGCCGACGAGGGCAGCGGCACCAGCCTGGCCACGGCGTACGCGAACACCGAGGGCACCCAGGAGGTGCTCAGCGTCCTGGCTCCGCTGATCGACGACCGGGCCCCGGGCCTGCGTGCCCGGATCGGCGCGGAAATCGCCGCGCTGCAAAGCGATCTGCAAGCGACCCGCGACGCCTCGGGCGCCTGGACCCCGGCCTCGGCCATCACCACCGCGCAGCGCCGGCGGATCGACGCCGACCTGGACCAGCTGCTCGAAGACCTGTCCACGATCCCCAACCTGCTCGCCCCGAGGACGAACGCATGAGCGGCCTGGCACGACGGTCCTTCCTGCGCGGCGCCGCGGTCGGCGCTGCTTCGGCCGCCGCGGTCGGCGGCGCGGCGGGGATCGCGGCGGCGACCGTGGTGGACTCCGGTCCCGGGCCATCGGGACGCCGCATCGCTTTCGAGGGGCCGCATCAGGCGGGCATCCTGACCGCACCTCAGGATGCCGCGACGTTCGTGGCGTTCACCGTCACCGCCAAGGACCGCGCCGCGCTGACCGCGCTGTTCCGGACGCTCACGGATCGTGTCAGGTTCCTGACGTCCGGCGGCTTGGCGGCGGCCACGGACGTGGCGTCGCCTCCCACCGACAGCGAGACGCTCGGACCGGACGTCCCCTCCGACGGCCTGACGGTGACGGTCGGCGTCGGGGCGTCGCTGTTCGACGGCCGTTTCGGCCTCGCGGGCCGCCAGCCGGCGCGGCTGACCGCGATGCCGGTGTTCCCCGACGACCACGTCGAGGGCTCCACCGAACTGCACGGCGACCTGATGCTCCAGATCTGCGCGGACTCCCGCGACACGGTGATGCACGCGCTGCGCGACATCGCCAAGCACACACGCGCGGGCATGCAGCCGTCCTGGAAGGTCGACGGCTTCCACGCCGCGCCGCGCCCCGACGGGGCGCCCCGCAACCAGCTCGGCTTCAAGGACGGCATCGCCAATCCGGACGTCTCCAAGGCCGCGGTGACCGACGCGCTGATCTGGACGCGGGCCGGCGGCGGCGAGCCGGCCTGGACCGAAGGCGGCTCCTACCAGGTGGTCCGTATCATCAGGATGCTGGTGGAGTTCTGGGACCGGGTCTCGCTGCACGAGCAGGAGAACATGATCGGCCGCCGCCGCGACTCCGGGGCCCCGCTGGACGGCGCGGCGGAGCACGACACGCCGGATTTCCACGCGGACCCCAACGGCTTGGCGATCCCCACGAACGCGCACATCCGGCTGGCCAACCCGCGCACCCCGGCGACCAGCGGTCAGCAGATCCTGCGGCGGGGCTACAACTACGAACGCGGGCTGGATCTGAACGGCAACCTGGACATCGGGCTGATCTTCTGCTGCTACCAGCAGGACGTGCAGCGTCAGTTCCAGGCGGTGCAGGAGCGGCTGGCCGGCGAACCGCTGGTCGACTACATCCAGCCGACCGGTGGCGGCTATTTCTTTGCGCTGCCGGGGGTGCGGGATGGCGGGGACTACTTCGGGTCCGGGTTGGTAGAGAGCTGAGACAGCTGTCACGATCAAGAGATGGCATCCGAGGCAGCACGGCTCCGGCCCGACGCGCTCAATCCGCTCAAGCCGCTCCAGCCGTTCCAGCCGCTTCGCCGTAATCGGGACTTCCTGCTGTTGTGGGGCGGCCAGACGGTGAGCGAGGTGGGGTCGCAGATCTCGGTGCTGGCGCTGCCGCTCGTCGCTTTGGTCGTCTTGAAGGCCAGCGCGCTTCAAGTGGCGCTGTTGTCGGCGGCGACGACGAGCGCGTTCCTGCTGATCGCGTTGCCGGCCGGGGTGTTGGTGGACCGGCTTCCGCGGCGCCGGTTGATGCTGTGGTGCGATCTGGCGCGGGTGGTGCTGCTCGGGTCGGTTCCGGTGGCGCAGGTCGCCGGGGTGCTGACGTTGGGGCAGTTGTACGGCGTGGCGCTGCTGTCGAGTGTGTGCACGGTCTTCTTCTCGGTGGCGTATCAGAGCTACCTGCCGACGCTGGTCCATCGCGACCAGCTCATGGAGGGCAACGGGAAGCTCAGCACGTCGCAGTCGGTGGCGCAGATCGCCGGGCCGGGGCTCGGCGCGGCGCTGGTGGGAGTGATCGGCGCGGCCAAGGCCATGGCGGGCGACGCGGTGTCGTACGCCGTGTCGGCGGGGACGCTGCTGGCGATCCGGAAGGCCGAGCCGGGGCCTCGGGACGTCGCGGTCGGCCGCGTTCGCATGCGCACGCAGATCAGGGAGGGGCTGGCTTTCGTGGCCCGCGATCCCATCCTGCGCCGCGCGGTGGCCTGGAGCGGATCGGCGAACTTCTTCGTCATCATGGTCGAATCCCTCGGCCCGGTGTTCCTGGTCCGCACCCTCCACCTGCGCCCGAGCTACGTCGGCCTGATGCTGGCGGCCGGCGCGTGCGGCGGCGTGGTGGGCGGCCTGACCGCCGCCCGGCTGGCGAACAAGGTGGGATCGGCGCGCATCAGCTGGCTCTCGATGACCGTGTTCGCCCTCCCCGGCCTGCTGATCCCGGCCGCCGGCCCCGGCCGGCTGAGCCTGCTGTTCGCAGCCGGCTGGACATCCTGGACCTTCTCGGCAACCGTCTGCGGCATCGCCCTGACCAGCTACCGTCAGGCCACCTGCCCCCCGGACCTCCTCGGCCGCGTCAACGCCGCCTCCCGCTGGGTGACCTGGGGCACCCTGCCCCTGGGCGGCATCGTCGGCGGAGCACTGGCGGCGACGGTGGGCGTGCGCACATCGCTGTGGATCGCGACGGCCGGGGGCTGCCTGTCAGGGCTCTGGCTCTTCTTCTCGCCGCTGCGGGGGATGCGCGACATCCCCGAGCCTGCGGGTGCGTTGGTCGGGGCCCGGTGATCTGGCGCTGGGGCCTCGACCACGAAGACAGCCCGGTCGCGCTCGAGTACCCGCCCGGCCGCGGGGACGTGGCGAACGCCTTCGAGTGGTACTTCGACGGCTTGCCCCACGAGGACCGGGACGCTGTGCGGAGCATTCTTCCCGTCTGGCACAGCCTGCTGGCCGAGCATGGGCCGAACTACTCGCTGAGCACCAACAGCGCCGGTGCGATCCGGCGGGGGCCGGACACGGTCGAGCTGAGTTCGTTCTTCAAGCACTTCGAGCCGGTCGTGATCTCGAATGCGCTGTTCGAGGAAGTGGTCGCGGCGTACCAGGACTTCGCTGAGCACGACGAGCGCTACACGTAGCCGCGTGCCTGGCCTCCGAGCCAAGCGAAGAGGAGCCCGATGCGGGGTGCGAATCCCGCCCGACTCCGGAGGCGCCTGGGGATGACGCGTCCTCGCGGGCGAGACGACCCTGACGCATCAGGACTCCTCCTCGCCACGCATTCGCCGTTGCACATCGCGAATGCGGTCGGCCGCGCGGAAAGGGGGTCCGGGGCGGCCGTGGTCCTGATTGCCCGGATCACGGGGTTCAAACGGCCCGCGCGTCGGCGGGATTCGAAACGGGGCCGTTTAGTTTCCGCAGAACCGGTCACGCACTGGTACAGGCTTGATCGGGTAGCACCGTCACCTGCCAGGACGGCGCGAAAGCCGAGCTCCTGGACATGCCGCGCTGGAGGAATCGATGAGCAGAGGGGATTCGATGAGCGAAGAACGGAACCGGGCAGCGGCCCTCGACTCCCTGATCAAGGCCGGCCCCGCCTTGCTCCGCGACCTCTACGACCTGCCGGAGCCCATAGCCTCGGTCTACTTCAGCATGGCCGATCCCACCGGAGACGACGTGGCCCTGCGCCGCCGCATGGTCCGGCACCACCTGCTGCGCGCCGCGACCGGCACCGTGGTGCTGGGTGCCGTGGAGGAGGCGCTCGGCGATGTGCCGCAAGGACCGGGAGCGGTGGCGGTCTTCGTCGGGCGGGACGGCTCGGTGCGGACGTTCACCATGCCGGAGGCGGATCTGACGACCGATCGGGTCAGCAGGTCGGCGCTGCCCGAGGTGGTTCCGTTCCTGCGCTGGCAGCAGTATCGGCCGGCCTATGTCCTGGCCGCCCTGGGCCGCACGGGTACGGAAGTCTCGGTGCGGCACTCGCCGTGGAGTGAGGTCACGACGATCACGGCGCCGGCTCCCGGCGACGGCAACGGCAACGGCAACGGCAACGGCAACGGCGCATCCGAGGCCGTCACCGATGCGCTGTCGAGTTCCGGCGCACGCCTGGTCATCGTGACCGGTGACGCGCGGGCGGTGCAGTCCTTCCAGGGCAGGCTTCCCGCGTGGGCGCTCCAACGCGTCCAGGTGGAGGCCGTTCCGGAAGAACGGCGCACGCAAGCAGACCGGGGAAAGACGACGCCGGTCGACCTCGCCGCGATGGTGGATGCCCGGTTGCGGGAGACCGTGGCGGCCGTGATCAACGGATCGGACCCGGAGAACGGCGGCGACGCCCCCGCCGGCCAGGGCGTGTCCGAGGTGATCCGCGCGCTGGCCCGGGGTGAGCTGCGGGAACTGCTGGTCGGCAGCGGCGGCGCCGAGGACTCGGCCTGGTTCGGCCCCGGCCCCACCGACATCGCCGAGACCGCCTCCGGCCTGGACGTGCCGGACACCGAGAAACGGCATGGACCCGTCGCCGACGTCCTGATCCGCGCCGCCACGCTCACCGACGCGGAGGTGGCGATCCTGCCGGTGGAGATGTCCGAGGCGCTTCACCAGGGCGTGGGCGGGATCCGACGCTAAAACGAGGTACGGAGCGTGTCATGGATGCCAGCCACGCGACGTATGCCGCCGAGCGTTCGACCCGGACCCCGTGGATCATGGTGAGCGCGGTGATCGCCGCCGCGGTCCTGTTCGGCACAGCGCTGATCGTGGGCAACGGGGTGCTCATCGTCGTCGCGATCGCGATCGTGGTGAGGTCGGCGAGGAGGAAGCAGAAGACGCGAAGGAGTGATCATGGGCACCGCCCTCACCACCGAAGTCCTGGACTCCCGGTCCAGCCTTCCGGAGATCGCCGAGCTCGGTCAGCAGCTGCGGGTCGACGGGATCCGCGCCAGTACCGCGGCCGGCTCGGGCCATCCGACCTCCAGCATGTCGGCGGCCGATCTGATGGCGGTGCTGATGACCCGCTACCTGCGCTACGACTGGTCCGATCCGGACGATCCCGGCAACGACTGCCTGATCTTCTCCAAGGGCCACGCCTCGCCGCTGCTCTACGCGATGTTCAAGGCCGCCGGCGTGGTCACGGAGCGCGAACTGCTGGAGGACTACCGCCGGGCGGGCAGCCGCCTGCAGGGCCACCCGACGCCGGTCCTGCCCTGGGTCCCGGCCGCGACCGGCTCGCTGGGCCAGGGCGTCGGCATCGGCGTGGGCATGGCCCTGGGCTGGCGCTGGTCCGAGCACAGCGGGCGCCACATGTGGATCCTGTGCGGCGACGGGGAGTTCACCGAGGGCTCGGTCTGGGAGGCCCTGTCCATGGCGGCGCGGCTGGGCCTGGCCCACGTGACCGTCATCATCGACGTCAACCGGATGGGCCAGCGCGGCCCGACGACTCTGGAGTGGGACACGGCCGGGTACGCGCAGCGGGCCGAGGCCGTCGGCTGCCACGCGATCGTCATCGACGGCCACGCCCTGCCCGAGATCGACGAGGCGCTGCGCTCGGCGTCGAGCAGTCTGAAGCCGACCGTGATCGTGGCCCGGACGCACAAGGGCCGCGGGTTCCACGAGGTCGAGGACAAGGAGGGCTGGCACGGCAAGGCGCTGCCCGCCGAGATGGCCGAGCGCGCGATCGAGGAGCTCGGAGGGATCAGGGGCCTGACGGTCCAGGGTCCCGCGCCGGAGCCTCGCGATGACGTCAGGGAGGTCAAGCGGGGCGGTGACAGCCTGGAGGGCCGGGAGCCCGTGCGTCCGACGTTCCCCATCGACAAGCCCGCGGCGCCCCGATTGGGCTTCGGCAAGGGGTTGGCCGCGCTCGGCGTGAACCCGAAGGTCGTGGTGCTGGACGCCGAAGTCGGGAACTCGACGTACACCGAGGAGTTCGCGAAACAGCACCCTGAGAGGTACGTGGAGTGCTACATCGCCGAACAGCAGATGCTCGCGACGGCGGTCGGACTGGCGGCGGACGGCTACCGCCCCTTCGCCGCGACCTTCGCGGCCTTCCTGACCAGGGCCTACGACTTCATCCGCATGGCCGCGGTCTCGAACGTCGACCTGGCGCTGGCCGGCACCCACTGCGGTGTCGAGATCGGCCCCGACGGCCCGTCCCAGATGGGCCTGGAGGACCTGGCGATGATGAGGGCCGTCCACGGATCCACGGTGCTGTACCCGGCCGACGCCACGAGCGCCGCGGCACTCACCATCACGATGGCCGGCCTGCCGGGTATCAGCTATCTGCGAGCGACCCGCGGCGCGTACCCGATCCTCTACGACGCCGACGAGGACTTCCCGATCGGCGGATCGAAGACGCTGCGGGAGACCGAGCACGATCCCGTGACGCTGCTGGGCGCCGGGGTCACCGTCCACGAATGCCTGAAGGCGGCGCAGATGCTGGCGCACGACGGCATCTCGGCCCGCGTGCTGGACCTGTACTCCGTCAAGCCGATCGACGTCGCGGCCCTCATCCGGGCCGCCACCGACAGCGAGGTGCTGGTGGCCGTCGAGGACCACCACCCCGAGGGCGGTTTGGGCGAGGCCGTGCTGAGCGCGCTCGCCGCTGAAGGCGTTCCGGTGCGGCGGTTCGGCCACCTGGCCGTGCGCATCATGCCCGATTCGCGGGAGCCGGCCGAGGAGCTTGAGGCGGCCGGCCTGTCCGCGGAGCACATCGTGGCGGCGGCCGGGCGGCTGCTGGCGGGGAGCGGGGCTGAGGCTCGGGCTGAGGCTGAGGCTCGGGCTGAGGCTGAGCGCGGATAGCCTCGGCGTTCACCCGACAAGGCTGGCGCCACTGACTTCGGTGGGTGCGGGTGCGGGTGCGGTTGGTTGGTGGGTTGGCTTTAGAAGCTTTTTACGGCTTCGCGCATGGTTTGCGGGATCCGTTGGGGGGGCGCGGTCGTAAGGCGGTGGTCGGGGCTACGTTGGCGGCTGATGGTCTGGGCAGGTGGTGCTGGCTACCCACACCACCGCCGCCCCGCGTCAGCCCCGCACGTGGAGTCCGAATCCGGTCCGGCCGGCCGGTTCCAGCCCTTCCTTCAGCTGCAACGAGGGGATCTCGTAGTCGCCGAAGTTCTGGCGGCGGAAGGTGATCGGCTCGGTCGTCTCCAGCGTGAGCAGGCGCTGTTGCCAGGCCTTGGCGGCGTCGGGGTAGTTCTCGTCGGTCATTCGGTCGGTGCCGTACAGCACGAACGGGGGCAGGACCTCGATGCCGGGGTAGTACAGGATGCCGTGTTGGATCGGGAACAAGAGGTCTTCGATGGGGCCGTTGATTCCGCGCGCGGCGTAGTGCGACTCCGGGCCGCCGGCGGTCACCGACAGCAGGGCCCTGCGTCCGGCGAGTGTGCCCTCGCCGAAGCGTTCGCCGTACTGGGTGTCGTTGTGCTCGCCGACGCCGTAGGCGAAGTGGTAGGTGAAGACGCGGTCCACCCAGCCCTTGAGGATCGCGGGCATCGCGTACCACCACAGGGGGAACTGGAAGACGATCGCGTCGGCCCACAGCAGCTTCTTCTGCTCGGCGCGGACGTCCGGGGTCAGGGTGCCGGCGTCGAAGGCGCGGCCCGAGTCCAGGGCGACCTTGAGGGGATGCGAGGCGTCGGGGCCGTAGTCCGTGGCGTCCACGGTCGCCTTCCAGTCCATGGCGTACAGGTCGCTCACCTGTACCTCGTGGCCGGCGTCCTCCAACGTGGAGACCGCGAGGTCCTTCAGCGATCCGTTGAGGGACTTCGGTTCCGGGTGGGCGTAGACGATCAGTGTCTTCATGAGCACTCCTGAGTTCGGGTGCCTTCGATTCTGAGCACGGCGGCGCCCGGTATTCAGGGGCGCGGCTTCCCACGGCTTGGAGTTCCCATGGCCTGGAGTTCCTGGTACCGGCAGGACCACCCTCGCGCGGTCTCAGGGCGCGGCGCGGAGGTCATACTGAGGGCATGGACGATCTTGCTGGATTCCTGCGGACCCGGCGTTCCCGGGTCGACCCGGCGGTCGTCGGCATTCCCGCGGACAGCCGTCGGCGGGTGGCGGGGCTGCGCCGCGAGGAGGTCGCGCACCTGTCGGGGGTCAGCGTCGACTACTACGTGCGCCTGGAGCAGGGCCGCGCGACCCAGCCCTCCGAGCACGTCCTGGACGCGCTGGCCCGCGTCCTCGGTCTGGACGAGACCGAACGCGGGCACCTGTACCGGCTCGCGCGGCAGCGGCGGCGCCGGGTGAAGACGCCGGGCAGCCGGATCCGGCCCGAACTGCTGCTGGTGCTGGACCTGGTCGCCGACGCGCCCGCGCAGATCATGGACCACCGCCTGGACGTGCTCGCCGGGAACCGGCTGGCCGTCCTGCTCCACGGGCGGCCGATCCCGGGGCTGAACATCGCCCGGCACATCTTCCTCGAGGAAGCCGAGCACGGCCTGTACGCGGACTGGGAGCAGTGCACCCTGGACGTGGTCGGGCACCTGCGCCTGGCCGTCGGCAAGTACCCCGACGACCCGCGCCTGGCCTCGCTGATCGGCGAGTTGGCGATGGGCAGCGAGCGTTTCCGCCGATTGTGGGCCCGCGCCGATGTCCGTGCCCGCACACACGGGCGCAAGGCCTACCGGCACCCGCTGGTCGGGTTGTTGGAGCTGCACGTGGAGAACTTCGCGCTGCCGGATGAGAGCAGCATGGAGTTGCTGGTACTGTCGGCGGCTCCGGGCAGCCCCACCGAGGACGGCCTGCGTTTGCTGGCCGGGCTGGGTGCGGACGGCGATCAGGGGGCTGCGTCCGCCGATCAGGAGCTCGCCTCCATCGTGGACACGCAGGTGTGATTTCGCTCTCTTATATGCGTCCCCGTACATCCCATGCGCATCAATAGTCTTATTGCGTCACTCCAGTCACTGAAATGCCCGACTGCCGGCCGGTCTGCATCTGTTGTCATTCCCTTAAGGGGCAAAACGATCGCATATCGTGATGGCTACGACTTTCGTGCCGACGACAGGAGTAACCGCCCATGGCCACAGACCGGCCGAGCAGGATCGCCTTCGTATCGACGTACCTCCCGCGCCACTGTGGCATCGCCACCTTCACCCACGATCTGCGTACGGCCATGGACCAGGCGGCACCGGACATGCGGACGCTGATCTGCGCCATCGACAACGAGGGCCTGGACTACGACGGCCAGGCCGACTTCGTCATCGGCCAGCACACCATGGCGGACTATCCGGCCGTCGCCGAGAGCATCGCGCACGCCGGCGTGGACGCGGTCGTCATCGAGCACGAATACGGCATCTTCGGCGGGCCGGACGGGGACTGGATCAACCTGTTCGCCCAGCGGCTCTCCGAGCTCGGGGTCCCCTACCTGGTGACCCTGCACACCGTGCTGTCGCACCCCTCGCCCGGCCAGGCCTCGGCGCTGGGCCGGCTGTGCCGCGGCGCCGACGCGATCGCCGTGTTCACCCCGGCGGCCCGCGCGATGATCACGTCCACCGGCATGGCCACGGCCGACCGGATCTTCATAGTCCCCCACGGCGCGCCCACGGCGCTGCGCGAGGACTGGGACCGTGAGCACGTGCCCGGCCCGCGCCGGGGCACGAGTGTCGCCGGCGAGGTGCGTCCGGAGGTCGCCGAGCTGCTGGACCAGAGCGGGCAGAGCCGGATCGTCTCCACCTTCGGGCTGATCTCGCCGGGCAAGGGGCTGGAGGTGGCGATCGAAGCCGTCGCCGACCTGGCCGAGGAGCACCCCGACCTGGTCTACGTCATCGCCGGGGCCACCCACCCGGAGGTCGCGAAGCAGCACGGCGAGGACTACCGCGACCGGCTCACCGGGCTGGTCGCCGACCTCGGCGTCCAGGACCGGGTCCGGTTCCTGGACTTCTTCCTCACCGACGACGAGATCGCGGCGCTGCTGGCCGCGACCGAGGTGTTCCTGACGCCGTACCACTCCACCGAGCAGATCAGCTCCGGCGCGCTCACCTTCGCCGTGGCCGCCGGCTGCCCCGTGGTCTCCACCTCCTACCGCTACGCGCAGGACCTGCTGCGCACCGGCGCCGGGAACATCGTGGAGCCCGGCGACAGCGCGGCGTTCGCCGAGGGGTTGCGAGGCCTGCTCGCCGACCCCGAGCGGCTGCACGCCGCGCAGGCCGCCGCGCACAGTGTCGGCGCGACGCTGGGCTGGCCCTCCGTCGCCCGACAGTTCGCCGGGGTGGTCCGGGACATGACGGCCGAGCGGGCCCGGCGGCGCGGCTTGGGCGGCTTGGGCAGCACAGCCCGGCCGGCGAGACTCGGCCGGCACGCGGACGCGGTATTCACCTGATCGGGCGCATCCGACGCCGTCGGCGGCCCTGGCGGGCCGAGGATGGGAGAAGTCTCATGACCCGGCGCGGGCCGTCTGACCCGCGTCGCGAAGGCGGCGCCGATCCCGGTCGCGACGGCCGGTCGGGAGCGCCGAGTCGGTGAGTCTGTGAATTTGTGAGTCTGTGAATTTGTGAGTCTGTGAGTCGGTAAATCGGTGAGTCGGTGCCGGCCGCCGGCCCGAGGCCGTGGAGGTTCGCGATGAGGAGCGAGGGCATCGTCGTCGGCTACGACCGGTCGCGGTCCGGGGACCGGGCCCTCGCCGAGGCGGCCGAGACGGCCGTGCGGAACGGGCAGGCGCTGGTCGTCGTCAACGCCTATCCCGGGCCGATCCCCCAGGGCGCGACCCTGCCGCTGCCGGACACCGCCGAATGGGCGCCGACGGACCTGAGCGACTCCGCGAACCTGTTGGTGGGGCACGCGATCACCCAGGTCCGCTCGTGGCATCCGCGGCTGCCGGTCGAGGGGCGCGTGGTCGCCGGACGGCCCTGGGACGTCCTGGACGAGGCCAGCCGGCACGCCGACCTGCTGGTGGTCGGAAGCCACGGCGGCGCCGTGGACACCATCCCGGGCTCGGTGACGCTGCGGGTGCTGGCCGACGCCGCCTGCCCGGTGCTCATCGTCCCGGCCGGCGACGGGGACCACCACCCCGACGGCGGACCGGTGGTCGCGGCCGTCGACGTCGTAGAACCCTGCGACGACGTGCTGGACTTCGCCTTCGCCGAAGCCGCGCGCCGGAACGCGGCGCTGGAAGTGGTCCACGCCTGGGAGCAGCCGTCGAGCATGGACCATCTGCGCCACAGCATCGGCTTCGGCCACGACAGCACGCTGACCGAGGAGCAGCGCCGGCAGGGCCTGGCCGACCTGGTGCGGGCGGCCGCCGCCCGCCACCACGGCGCCGAGCAGGCCTGGCGGGTCGAGAGCGGCGCGATCGAGGGGACGCTGGTCACGGCGACCAAGTCGGCGGCGCTGGTGGTGGTCGGCGCACGGCGCCAGGACGGGGGACGACACCACCGGTTGTGGATCGGGCCGGTGGTGCACGCGTTGCTGCACCACGGGGAGTGCCCGATGGCGGTCGTGCCGAACGGGCCGGCGCCGGAGTAAGGCCCTGGCAAGGTAGGCGCTGTTACCGGCGCAAGCGGCTCAGGGGATCGAGACGTCGTGGTACAGCGCGGCCGCGACCCGGATCTCCTCGGTGAGCTCGGCGTCCTTCACCGGTCGCACCGACGTGAAGTGCCGGCCGACCGGGCAGTACTGGAACCGCACGATCCCCAGCCGGATGGACTTCAGGGACGCCCCCGGGATCCAGATCGTCGTGAACAGGTGATCTTTGCGGCACCGGACGACCGTGTGGAGCCCGACGCTGTAACCGCGCCGGCGCATGAACGCCGTCTCGGCGGCGATCGTCCCGAGAACGGCGGCCACTGTCAGCCAGCGGCGCTTGGGCGAAAGGCGCGGCGTGGGCCGTGGCTTCTGGGGCTTCTGGGGCTTCTGGGGCTTCTTGGTCACGGCTCCAGTATGCGTCCGGAGCAGCGAGGGGACGAGCCGAGAGGCCGACCGGGGCTCCAAGCCCCGGCCGGCCCTCGCATCAGCTCCCGTACACCCCGAACGACCACAGCGAGTAGCCGTACCCCGTGGCCCGCGCGGTGCCGTACATCCGGAGGTAGCGCCCGGACCCCGACAGCCCGGTCAGGTCCTGGGCCCCGCCCTTGCCAGCGGTCGTGGAGTAGATCGTCGTCCACGTCGTGCCGTCGTTCGAGGTCTGGATCTGGAACGCCTTGGCGTAGGCGGCCTCCCAGGACAGCTTCACCTCGTTGATCCGATGCGTCGTGCCCAGATCGACCTGCAGCCACTGCGGATCGGCGTAGGCGCTGGACCAGCGGGTGGCCGGGTTGCCGTCGGTCGCCAGGTTCGCGGTGAAGCCGGTGCCGGGCTCGACCGAGGAGGCGGTCGTCGGCCGGTTCAGCGCCAGGTCGGTGGCGGTGGTACCGGACGCGGTGAACGTCAGGGTCTGGTCGGCGGCCGCGCGCCCGGCGCCGACGGCGCTGCCGCTGGTGTCGGTCCAGGAGCGCACCGGGGTGGTCTCGACCAGGCGGCCGGCGGCCGAGGACATCGCGAGCACCAGGCCGCTGTAGCGGTTGACGAGGCGGAACGTGCCGGGCGCGGAGGTGTTCTTGATGACGAACCACTGCTGCCCCACGGTCGGGGCGCCCGACAAGGCGGTGGCCTTCGGCGCGGTGCCCCAGGCGCGGTTGGCCGGGGCGGTGGAGTCGACGCCCAGCGCCTGGCCGGTGGCGGCGTTGGTGACGGTGAACGAGCCGTCGCCGTCACTCGCGAACGCCCAGGATTGCAGGGCCGATCCGTCGGCGGGTGCGGAGGTGGTCGCGGTGCTGCCGGAAGCCTGGGTCAGGACCTGCCCCGAGCCGGTGCCGATGGCGTAGGTCTTCGTCGTGTCGACCGGCGGCGCGGCCGGGGAGGTCGAGTCGAGCGTGATGTTCGTGTACCCGCCGAAGCTCCCGCATTCCACGACGCAGTAGTACCGGAAGGTCTTGCCGACGATCGTGGAGTTCGTGGCGTTCGCGCCGTCCACGAGCCAGCGGTACCAGGACGCCTGTGTGGCGCTGCCGGAGTCGCCGGCCGGGTACCACTTCTGCGTCGACAGGTCGTCGGTGACGTAGAACTGCTGCGGCTTGTTGCTGGACTGGTCCGACTGCGGCGTGGCTATGTAAAGACCCAGATAGGCGTCATAGGAGATGTTCATGTCGGCGAGCGCCGAGCTCGGCGGCAGGGTCCCGGCGGCGATCTGCTGGTCGACGGTGCCGGCGTCGGCCGGGCTGTAGTCGTTCGCGACCGGCGTGTACCCGGTGGGGTTCGCCGAGGACACCGGAACCACGTTGCTCTCCAGACCGCCGACGCCGGGCTGCGACCAGGAGCCGTCGTACCACTTCTGCCATGTGCCGGTCGCCATCTTGCCCGACATCGGCGCGCGGGCCACGTGCTCCAGCCAGTCGGTGCTGCCCCCGACGCCGCCCTTGGGCACCACCCGGGTGCTGTAGCCGAGGTAGAAGTAGCCGGAGGCCTGGTCGACGAACAGCCGCGGGTCGCCGTCGCCGTAGTAGTAGGTCTGGTTCGGGAACGCTGTGGTGTCGCCGCGCTGGGTGCTGTACGGCGAGGTGATCGCGTGCCCGGTGATCGCCCAGACCTTGCCCTGGTCGGTGGAGACCGCGTAGTCGATCGAGTCGTAGTGCAGGCCGTCGCCGAACGGGCTGCCGGTGAACTCGTTGTGGACCAGGCCGTACCAGTTTCCGGTGTCCGGATCGACCCAGGTTCCGATCAGGTCGCAGTAGTCGGGCAGCGAATAGCCGCCGCCCGCGGTCGCGGTCACGCCGGTCGGGCCGTTGTCGCAGCGCCACGTCGTGTTGGCGTTGCTGTCCTGCGGGTTGGCGGGGTTGACCGCGTTGCTGATGGCGGTGTTCTCCGAGGAGTGGTCGAAGTCGGTGCCGCTGTAGAACTGCCAGTAGTGGTTGGGGGAGGTCGCGGCGTCGTACTGCGAGAAGGACTCCTGGAAGTAGAACGTGCCGTCCTTGTCGATGTACGGGGTGGCCGGGCTGTCGGTGCCGTACGGGTAGGAGCCCGTCGAACCGACCGTGACCGTGTAGGTGGCGTTCGGCGGAGTCGCCGAGGCCGGTGTCAGGGCACTTGCTGTGGACAGGGCACTTGCTGTTGTCAGGGCGCCGGCTGTCGTCAAAGCGGTGGCGGCGATCACCACTATGCCGACGGAAGCCTTGGCGCGTTGTGCCGCGGATGACAGTGATCTCATGGGATGGTGCTCCTCCGGTCGGGCACGGTGAAGGCGTCTACAAAACCCCGAGTTCGGCAGAGAGAACGAGGCCGACGGCGCCCAGCGGGATCAGCTCGTGATCCCCGCCGAGCGCTCGGACCGCCACCGCCGCGCTGATCGGCGCCAGTGTGCGGCCCTGGACGGTCCGGGCCACCGACTCCCGGAACGGTCCGTCGACGAGGTCGGCCGGTCCGGCCAGGACGATCTCGTTGAGGTTCAGGGCACTGACGATCGGGGCCAGGACCACGCCCAGGGCGCGTCCGGCCCGCTCCAGCACCCCGCGGTGCCCCGCCTCCCCGGCGGCGGCCAGCGCCGCGCGCACGTGCGCGGCGTCGATGAGCAGGTCCAGGCAGCCGCGGCGGCCGCAGATGCAGGGGTCACCGTCGTCGTCGACGGTGACGTGCCCGATCTCCCCGGCCGCGAACTGCTCGCCCTCCACGAGTTCCCCGCCGACGATCAGTCCGGCGCCGACGCCGTGCTCGATGGAGACGACCATGACGTTGTGCGCCGCGACGCCGCGGAAGTGCCGCGCGCCGAGCGTGGCGGCGTTGATGTCGTTGCCGACGCGCGCCGGGACGCCGAAGCGCTCGGTCAGCCGCCGTGCCAAGGGCAGGTCGGTCCATTCCAGGTGCCCGGCCTGCCGGATGACTCCCTCGGCGTCGACGATGCCCGGCGTCCCCACCCCGATGCCCAGCACCGGCCGCGGAGCCTGGTCCACCAGGTCGGCGGCGAGCAGGAACACCAGCTTCTCGGCGGCGGTGCCGAGGGCGTCGCCGATGGGGACCTGCGACCGGGCCGTGACGCGGCCCCGCAGATCGGTGATGACGCCGGCGAAGCGGTCGCTGTGCGACAGGTCCAGGGCGATGACGCAGACCGCGTCGTCGACGATCCGCACCAGACCGGCGGGCTTGCCGCGCCGGACGCCTTCGCGCGGGCCGATGTCCGCGAGCAGTCCTTCCTGGTCGAGCTCGGCGACCAGCGCCGAGACCGTCGGGGCGGTCAGCCCGGTCACCCGGCCCAGCTCGGCGCGGGTCATCGCGCCGTCCTGATACAGGGTGGCCAGGATGAGCGAGCGGTTGTGGACCCGGCTGTCCAGGGTGCTGGCCTTGGTCCGGCCCGGGACGGTGCGGCGCTCCGGCTCGACGTGGAACAGGCCGCGCCGGGCGTTGCGGGAGGAGGTGGTGGCGGGGTCCATGGCGGGGCGTTCCTCCCGGGTTTCTCAGCGGGCTTCTCAGCGGGTTTCTCAGCGGGCCGGTCAGCGTTCGACTAATTTCTTAGTCGTCTTAACTTAAGATCGCTTACATATTCCGCACCGGGGGATGCGCTGTCAAGAGCCTTCGTTCCCTCACTCACCCCAGCGGGGCAGGTCGGGCACGTCGATGCCGAGCAGGTCCAGCGCTCGTCCGGCGGTGTGGTCGACGATGTCGGCGACACTCTGCGGCCGCAGGTAGAAGGCCGGGACGGGAGGCATGACGATGCCGCCGGACTCGGTGACGGCGGTCATCGCGCGCAGGTGGCCCAGGGTGAGCGGGGTTTCGCGGACCATCAGGACCAGCCGCCGCCGTTCCTTGAGCGTCACGTCGGCGGCGCGGGTGAGCAGGTTGTCGCCGTTGGAGTAGGCGATCGCCGACAGGGTCCTGATGGAGCAGGGCGCGACGATCATCCCGGCGGTGCGGAAGGAGCCCGAGGCGATCGCCGCGCCGATGTCGGCGGGCCGGTAGGACACGTCGGCCATCGCGGCGAGGTCCCGGGCGGTCAGGTCCGTCTCGTGGGCGCGGGTCTGCTGGCCGGCCGTCGTCACCACCAGGTGGGTCTCGACGCCTGCCTTGCGGGCCAGCTCCAGCACGCGCATCCCGTAGGCGATGCCGGTCGCACCGCTGATCCCGACCACCAGCCGTTGCCTGTCCATGCGTCCTCCTCCTGTACTCCTGTTCGGAGCCGAAGGTAGGCCGCGGCTATATCGCGCGGATAACTCCCCCGAATGCCGCTCCCGCCGTGTCCGTCCCATCCGGCGCTCTTAACGTCACGACAGGACGAGAGGAGCAACAGCGATGTCCCATCCCCTGCTGAACGCCTTCTGGATGATCTTCTGGTTCTTCATCTGGGTCATGTGGCTCATCCTGCTGTTCCGCATCATCGCGGACGTCTTCACCGACCACGAGCTCAGCGGCTGGGCCAAGGTCGGCTGGACCCTGCTGGTGCTGCTGCTGCCGTTCATCGGCATCTTCATCTACCTCATCGCCCGCGGCGATCGCATGTCCGAGCGCGCCCAGACCCACGCCGAGCAGAACCAGCAGGCCTTCGACGACTACATCCGCAAGACCGCCGGCTCCTCCGCGGGCCAGGGCAACGGGACCGTCGACCAGCTGGCCAGACTGGCGGACCTGAAGTCCTCCGGCGCGATCAGCGACGCGGAGTTCCAGCAGGCCAAGCAGAAGCTGCTGGCCGCCTGATGCTCAAACGGCTGCTGGCCTCCTGGATCATCCTCGCGCTGGCATTCGCCCTCGCCGCCTGGATCTCGCCCGGAATGTGGCTGCGCGGCGGCATCTCCGGAGGACTGTGGATCGCGGCCGTCTTCGGCCTGCTGAACCTCGTCCTCGGAACCATCCTGCGCCTGATCACCGCACCCCTGATGCTGCTGACCCTCGGCCTGTTCGGCATCGTCATCAACGCGGTACTCCTCCGGATGGTCGCGGCCGGATCCCCGGACCTGGTGCTGGACGGCTTCGGATCGGCCCTGTGGGGCGCACTGCTGATCGCGATCTTCACCTGGCTGCTCACCCTCACGCCGCTGGGCCGCCCCAAGCGCGAGCGCAAGAGGCAGAGGCGCTGAGAAACGCCGGCCAACCAGCCGGACAAGCAGCCGCCGGATGACCCGCGTGTGGAGTTGCGGGCGGCGGCTGACGGCGGCCGCGCTCGGGACCGTCGCCGAGTGGCGGGAGCTGCCGAGACAGAACCCGGATCCGGCGATCAACTACCCTTCAGGCCATGACACCGGCCTCAGAGCGTCTCGCCGAGCTGATAGCGGAGCTCGAGAAGACTCGTGACTTCACCGAGTTCGCGCCCCGGATCGCGGAGTACGGCCCGGTCGCGATGGACCAGCTGATCCCGATCCTTGTCGCCGGCGAGTCGGAGATCGCCAAGGCCCCGCCGGCGTGGATGTTCAAGCACTTCGGCCCAGAAGCCGTCGAGCCGCTGATCGCCGCGCTGCGCGCCGGCCATCCCGAGAAGCTCAACGCCCGCTTCCGCTACGCGCTCGCGGAGTTGGACATCGCCGACCGGGCTGCGATGTTCCTGCCCTTGTTCGCGGACGAACTCGCCGCCGTGCGCGAGGCGGCGGTCAGCGCGCTCAGCGACCACGGCGAGGTGGTCCAGCAGCACGCCGAAGCGATCCTGGCCATGATGTCGGACCCCGACGGGAACGTCCGCATCGCCGCCTACAACACCCTCGGCTCGGCGGGCGAGGACATCGTCCCCTTCTTGCTGCGGGCCCGGCGCACCGCCGACAAGGTGGCGCGGCCGGAACTGCGCGAGCTGCTGCTGGGACTGGTCGGCTACCAAGGGCTGGACGCCCGCGACCAGGTGGCGATCCGCCGCTTCCTGGAGGTCGCGGCCCTGGGTGAGGAACCCTCGCCGATGCACATGTGCGGCGGCTGGCTGGCCCTGCCGACCGACGACCAGGACAGGGTGCTGCGAGCGTTGGACCTGTCCGATCCCATCACCGTCCCCATGAGCATGGGCGCGGAAGCCTGGAACCGGGACCACCACGACTGGTACTCGCACAACTCCTGCCGCCGCACGTACCTCACCCCCGCTGTGGACGGCTGGACGCTGGCCTTCGGCACCCCGCCGGAGGTGGATCACGCCGAGGATTCCAAGCCCGAGACGATGTTCGCGCTGGTGCAGGAGAAGTGCCGGCGGCTGAGCACCGAGTTCGGCGAGGCTCACTGGTACGGGACCAGCTGCGGCGACGGATGGACCTCGTGGTGCATCGCGCGCGCCGGTGAGATCGTGCGCTTCTACGACGCTTTCGAGCCGGAGACGCAGATCGGCGACCCGCTGCCCGAGGAGGAGGGCTACGGCGGGGCGTACGCCGAGGCGGTGGCCGGGCTGCTGTCGGTGAATCCGGCGAAGCTCGGGCCGGACAACACCGTTCGGGGCCGCGGGGTGCTGGCGCTGACGTCGTGCGGCCGCGAGCGGGGGATGCCGACCGGGGCGCTCCACCTCGACCACGGACACTGATACAGACACGGACACTGGCACTGGCACTGACACTGACACGGACACGGACACTGAACCACCCGGCGATTCCCGCAGACCGGAAACATGTTGCCCGACGGTCCGAGCCCCGGCGACGCTTGATCCATGCCGACATCCATGCCGATCGAGCAGCACCTTTTCCTCCTGTTCCTCATCACCACGGCCGTCGCGATGGTCAGCCCGGGTCCTGACATGCTCTTCGTCCTGGGCTGCGGAGTCCGCGGCGGACCCCGCGCCGGCCTGCTCGCCACCGCCGGCGTGGCCACCAGCGAGATCGTGCACATCGCCCTGGCGGCCGCGGGCCTGTCCGCCTTCTTCGCCGCGGCCCCGGCGGCCTTCACCGCCCTGCGCATCGGCGGCGGAGCGTACCTCGTCTTCCTCGGCGTGCAGGCGATCCGCCACCGGGGCGAGGGGCATCTGGCGCTCGACGGCCGGGCCGACGGGATCCCCGGGCGGGTGGCCTATCTGCGCGGCCTGCTGACGAACCTGGTGAACCCGAAGATGGTCACCTTCACCATCGCGTTCCTGCCGCAGTTCGTCGACCCGCGCCTGGGACGCGTCTGGCTCCAGTTCGCGATCCTCGGCACGGTGTTCGTCGCCCTGGAGTTCGTGGTCGACGGAACTGTGGGTGTCCTGGCCGGCCGGATCGGGCGGTGGTTCGCCCGGCGGCAGCGGGCGCAGCGGCGGCTGGACGTGGCCACCGGCGGTGTGTTCATCGGGCTGGGGGTGCGGCTGGCCGCCGAGCGGTGAGAGCCGGCGGGTTCCAGGGTTCCAGGGTTCCAGGGTTCCAGGGTTCCAGGGTTCCAGGGTTCCAGTTGCCGGGTTGCGCAATTCTCTGCCGATCCGGGTGCATGGTCCGCACGGATCGGGACATGGGGGCGCGCGACACCGCCGTGGCCCGAACGGGCGGTGCCGGCACCGTGCCGCCCGAGACTCTGGAGCCCGCCGCCATGACCGTCATGAATCCCGTCCGACCAGTCCGCACCGCCCAAGCCACCCATGCCGCCCACACCGCTCACGTCGCCCACGCCGCCGTCGCGGCACGAGCCGGAGCGCCGGTGGTACGCACGGGGCTCGTCCGCCTGCGGGTCAGTGCCGACGACGCCCAGCGCCGCGCGCTCACGCCGCGCGAGGTCGAGGTGCTCAGCCTGGTCGCGGCGGGCCGCGGCCGGGACGAGATCTCCCGGCGGCTGGGCATGGCTCCCGACACCGTGGCCAGCCACATGTCGCGGATCTACCGGGCCTTGGGGGCGCGCAACGCCGCGCACGCGGTGGCGCTGGCGCACGGCTGCGGGGTCATGGCTCTGCGGCCCGGGCCCCAGACGCCGACGGTGTCCCCCCGGGAGCGCCAGGTGCTGGCCGGCCTGGCCCACGGACTGACCTCCGAGCAGGTGGCGGTGCACCTGTCGCTGTCCATCGAGACCGTCAAGACGCATCTGCGGCGCGTCTACCGCAAGCTCGGCGTCACCTCCCGGGCCAACGCCGTCGAGACGGCGATCAACCACCGCCTGCTGGCGGTCGTCGTCGACACCAGCGGCGCGGCCACGCGGCGCCGGCTGGTCCGCGCCGCCGCGTGAGGGGACGCGGCCGCCAGGCCTCTTGTTTCGAAGCCTGCGACCGGGACACCCGGAGCCGGTGGTGCCGAACCGAAGGAGACTCCTTCGACACTCGTCAACCGGCACCGTGAGGAGGCGGACCCCATGGTCGTCCACACGCCGATGTCACGCACCGGATCGACTGGTGTGACATCCCGGATCCTGCTCACCGCGCTCGGCGCGGCGGGCCTCATCGTCGGTGCGTTCATGAACTGGACGCGAAGCACCCAGGGCAGCCACGTCTCCTGGCGCGCCCTGTTCGACAGCGGCTTCGGCGGCACCACCGACATCGTGCAGTCCGTCGGCGGCGCCTCGATCCTCGTCGGGCTGGTGGCCGTGCTGGGGCTGGCCGACGTCACCGGCTGGCTGACCCGGCTGGCCGGCGCGATCGGCCTGGTCGGCTCGGTGCTGTTCATCATCCAGGTGCAGCGCTCCACGGACCACAGCCTGCAGGTCGGCCTGTGGCTCGCGCTCGCCGGCTCGGTGCTGTGCATCGCCGCCGGGCTGGGCGGCGGCTCGCGGGGCACCGTCATCGTCGAGGACTGAAGAACTCCGTGATGTCCCGCGCCAGCAACTCCGGCTCTTCGTGGGCGGCGAAGTGCCCGCCGCGCGGCATGGCCGTGTAGCGCACGACGTTGTAGACGCGTTCCGCCCAACTCCGCGGCGGGTGGCCCAGATCGGCGGGGAACAGGGCCACCGCCGTGGGCACGTCCACCCGCTCGACCCGCCGCGTCAGCCCTTCGCCGTTCTCGTAGTACGGCCGGAACGACGTCGAGATCGTCCCGGTGAACCAGTACAGCGACGCCTGGGTCAGCAGGAAGTCGTCGCTGAAGCGGCTTGAGACGTCGCCGCCGCAGTCGCTCCAAGCCCGGTACTTCTCAAGGATCCAGGCCAGCAGCCCGGTGGGCGAGTCGGCGAGTCCGTAGCCGAGCGTCAACGGCCTGGTGCTCTGCTCGTGTATGTAGCCGCCCTCGCGCGCGGTCCAGGCCGCGACCTCGTCGAGGTACGCGCGCTCCGGCGGCGTGAGGCTCGCCTCGTCGGGGGACACCGGGCTGGCGACCGCCATCAGGTGGATGCCGGCGACCTCCGCCGGATACGCCTCGGCGAGCCTGGAGGTGATGCCCGCTCCCAGGTCGCCGCCGTGGGCACCGTACCGCGCGAAGCCCAGTTCCTCGCGCATCAGCCGGTGCCACAGTTCGTGGGTCTGCTGCGTGCCGCCGAGCGACGGCCGCTGCGGGGAGAAGCCGAACCCGGGCAGCGAGGGCACGATCACCGTGAACGCCTCGCGCGCCAGGCCCCCGAAGCGCGAGGGAGACGCCAACCGCTCCGCCAGGCCGGTCAGTTCGAGCACGCTGCTGGGCCAGCCGTTCGTCAGCACGATGGGCAGCGCGTCGGGATGCTCTCCCTCGTAGCGCAGGTAGTGGACCGGCACGCCGTCGAGCTCGGCGAAGTGCGAGGGCAGAGCGTTGATGGCCGCCTCGTGGAAGCGCCAGTCGTAGTCAGAGGCCCAGTACTCCACGAGCCGGCGCACCTCCCCCATCGCGGTCCCGGCGTCCCAGCCCGCGATGGGCAAGGCGGTCGGCCAGCGCACGCCGGCGAGCCGGGCCCGCAGGTCCGCCAGGTCGGCGTCGGTGACGGAGATCAGCGCGGTGGTGTCCGGCATCACGGTCCTTCCATAAAGCTCATTCATCGCGTACCCGATCATTCTGCCGCGAGCCTCCGACATCGCCGAATCCTCAACGCCGACGCCGTCCGCCGACGCCGGTGGCGTCGGCACGAGCCCTTCCGGGGTTTGCGGTCGCCGGGAGCTCTGGGGGATTCTCTGACCATGGTGTCCGTCGGAGAGCGGCTGAGGTCGGCGCGCGTGCGCAGCTTCATCGGCCGCGACGAGCAAGTTCAGCTCTTCACCCGCGCGCTGGGCGACGAGCCGCCCGAGCCGTTCGCGTTCATGCTCTGCGGGCCCGGCGGCATCGGGAAGTCGACGCTGCTGCGGCGCCTGGCCGACGAGGCCCGGACCGCGGGCCGGGCTCTGGTGGAGCTCGACGGACGCTTCGTGAGCCGGGATCCGGTGGACTTCGAGCGCGCCGCCGGCCGGTTCCTGGACGTGCCCGGCACGGTGCTGTTCGTCGACTCCTTCGAGCACTGCCAGTGGCTGGACAGCTGGCTGTGGTACCAGTTCCTGCCCCGCGGCGCGGACAACGCCATGGTGGTCGTGGCCGGCCGGCTGCGGCCGCCGACGCACTGGATCGCCGACCCCGCCTGCGCGGGCCTGTTGTACGTGACCGAGTTGGAGCCGTTCTCCCAGGACCAGGCGCAGAGCCTGCTGGCGGCCTCGGACATCCAGCCGGAGCTGCGCGATCGGGTGCTCCGCTTCACCGGCGGCAATCCGCTGGCGCTGTCCCTGGCCGCGGCCGCGGGCCCGGCGGGGTGGGGCCGCGAGGAGATGTGGGCGCCGTCGGCCGACATGCTGCGGACGCTGCTGGCCGGGCTGATCGGCGAGGTGCCCAGCGCCGCCCACCGCCGGGCCCTGGAGGTGGCGGCGCAGGCGTATTCGACCTCTGAGGAACTGCTCGCGGCGGTGCTGCCCGACGAGGACGCCCACCAGCTGTTCGCGTGGCTGCGGGATCTGCCCTTCATGGAGTCCACGCATCGCGGGCTCCATCCCCACGACGCCGCGCGCGAGACCCTGGCCGCCGACCTGCGGTGGCGCGCCCCCAACGCCTTCGTGGCGATGCGCCGGCGCCTCGCGGACGAGTACCTGCGCCTGCTGCGCGAGGCCCCCGAGGAGCGCGGGTGGACGGTCACCGACGAGCTCTTCTACCTGTTCCGGGAGGGGAAGACGCTGGCACGGCTGCGTACCTGGTCCCGGGAGGACGAGGTGCACGACCGTCCGCTTCAGCCGGAAGACCTCGACACGGTGCTGCGGATGGCGGAGGAGACCGAGGGGACGGCCTCGGCGGAGATCGTCCGCTACTGGGCGCGGCGCCAGCCGCAGGCGTTCAGCGTCTACCGCCTGGTGAGCACGGGCCGCATGGTGGCGTTCACGGCCCGCCTCGCCCTGAGCGCACCGGCCGATCCCGAGGACCTGGCCGCCGATCCCGTCGTCGCGGCGGCCTGGAAGTACGCGGAGGCCACCGACCCGGTGAAGCCCGGCGAGCACATCGGCATCAGCCGCTTCTCGATCTACCCGGAGCGCTACCAGGTCCCCTCCCGAGTCATCGACCTGAGCAGCTCGCGCGCCCACGCCGAATCCGCCCGGGCCCGCGGCCGCGCCTACGGCTTCGCCGTCTTCCAGGACGCGCAGACCTGGGGCGAGCGCGTCGCGGGGACCCTCGACGACACCGGGGAGCGGCCCCGCGTCGGCGAGCACAGCTACGGGGTGTTCGCCGTCGACTGGCGCAAAGTGTCCGTCGAGAGCTGGCTGCTGCGGTTCCTTACCACCAGCCCCGAATCAGCGCCCTCGGGCCCGCCGGCCTTCTCCCCCACCGCGTTCTCCCGCACCTCCTTCGACCAGGCCGTCCGCGAGGCCCTCCCGCACTGGCGCGACCCGGCCGCCTTCGCCGCCTGCGCCCTGGCCCGCACCCGCCTGGCGGCGGACCTCGCCGAGGATCCGGTCGAGCAACTCCGGGCCCTGCTCCGCCGGAGCGTCGACGACCTGGCCGCCGACCCGCGCGGCGTGCGCGCCCGCGAGGCGCTGACCGCCGGGTACTTCTCCGGCGCTCCCACGCAGGAGGCGGCCGCGCGGCGCTTGGGGCTTCCGTACGGGACCTACCGGCGGCATCTTCGGCAGGGGCTTGATTTGCTGTGCGAGGCGTTGTGGCAGGTGGAGATTCACGGGGGTCGGTGAGCGGCTGCCCCATCCCGGTGGACACCACCGGACAGCAGTGGACAGTCCCCGCCCCCGAACGACCTGGATAGTGGACAGCCCTGCGCACGAAGCTGTGCGTCATGAACCCACAGCGCCCGCTACCAGGGCGAACACCACCTGCTCCGCGGCGCGCGGTGCTGCTCGGCGTGCTCGCCGCGGCCCAGTTCACCGTGATGCTCGCGACCTCGATCGTGAACGTGGCGCTGCCGCAGATCCGGGCCGGGGCCGGCCTGTCGGACGGTGACACGACCTGGGTGGTCAACGCCTACGGGCTGGCCTTCGGGGCGCTCCTGCTGGCCGGTGGGCGGGCGGCGGACATGCTGGGGCGGCGCAGGGTGCTGATTCTCGGCCTCGCGCTCTTCGCCGCTGCCTCGCTGGGTGCCGGATTGGCGAGCTCTGCCGGAACGCTGATCGCGGCCCGCGCGGTGCAGGGTCTCGGGGCCGCCGCCATCGCCCCGGCCGCTTTGGCGCTGGCGATGGAGTTGTCGCCATCCGGAGCGGAGCGTGGCAGGGCGCTGGCTGTGTGGGGTGCGGTGTCCGGGGCGGGAGGTGCCGGGGGCGTTCTGCTGGGCGGGGTGCTCACCCAAGCCTGGGGGTGGTCGTGGATCTTCTACTGTGTCGCGATCGGGTCCGTGCTGGTCGCCGCGGCAGTGGTGGTCCTCGTTCCGGCTGTTCCGGCTGTTCCGACGCAGACGGCGGACCGTGAGCCCGCGAAGTTCGACCTGCTCGGCACAGCCGCCGTCACCCTCGCCCTCACCTCGCTCGTCTGGGGCCTGACCACGGCACGCAGCGCCGGCTGGACGGACGGCCCGGTGCTGTATGCCCTCGCCGCCGCGGCCCTGCTGCTGGCGCTCTTCGTCCGGATCGAGCTGCGACGACCCAATGCCCTGATACCGCCCCGGTTGTTCGGCACCGGGCGGGTGGCCGTCGGCAACCTCCTGATGGCGCTGCTCGGATCCATCTGGATCGCGCTGTTCTTCTTCCTGCCGCTCTACCAACAGCAAGTCCTCGGAGCCAGTCCGCTGGTCACCGGCTTGGGCCAGCTGCCGCTCGCCGCCGCCAACATGCTCGGATCCGCGCTCGCCCCGCGCGTCCGCCGGCGCCTGGGCACCACCGCGACCGTGACCGGGGCCATGCTCACCGAGGCCGCGGGTCTGCTGTGGCTGTCCCGGATCAGCGCCGACGGCAGCTACCTGGCCGACGTGCTGGGGCCGAGCGTCCTGGTCGGCCTCGGCCTGAGCGTGGCGTTCGTTCAGCTGACCGACCTCGCCGTGGAAGGCGTCCCGCCGGGCGATGCCGGGCTGGCCGGCGGCCTGGTGAACACCACGCGCCAGGTCGGCGGCACTGTCGGACTCGCCGCGCTGGCCACCCTCGCCGGCTCGGTCACCGCCCACGCGGCGACACACCAGTCGCATCTCCAGGCGCTCACCGCGGGCTACCGGGCCGCGTTCGCCGTCTCGGCGGCCGTCATGGCGGCGACCGGGCTGCTGGCGATGGCGCTCATCAGACCACTCCGTCAATCACTGCTGAACCGCCGCATCACCATCCAGAAAGAGGTCTCATCATGAACTCCCCCAAGCCCTACCTGACCGGCCACTTCACCCCCGTCCCCGACGAGATCACCGCCACCGAGCTCACCGTCGAGGGCACCCTGCCTCCCGAGCTCGCCGGCCGCATGCTCCGCAACGGCCACAACCCCAAGCCCGGCGTGACCCCCACCCACTGGTTCAAGGGCAGCGGCATGGTGCACGGCATCCGCCTGCGCGAAGGACGCGCCGAGTGGTACCGCAACCGCTGGGTGAAGACGCCCGCCCTGGACGGCGCGCCCTATATGACCGAGCACGGCCCGGACCTGACCGCCAGCACCGCCGGCACGCACATCATCGAGCACGGCGGACGCCTGCTGGCGCTGTGCGAGTCGAACCTGCCCTTCGAGCTCACCCCGGAGCTGGAGACGGTCGGCGCCTACGACTTCCACGGCAAGCTGCGCACCGCGATGACCGCGCACCCGAAGCAGGACCCTGCCACCGGTGAGCTCCACTTCTTCGGCTCCTCGCCGTTCCCGCCCTTCCTCGTCTACCACGTCGCCGACGCCAAGGGCGAGATCCTCTACAGCGCCGAGGTCCCCGGCGCCACGGCCTCGCTCAAGCACGACTTCGCCATCACCGGCCGGCACGTGGTCTTCGTCGAGGGCAACGTCACCTTCGACCCGGCCGACCACTCCGGCATCCCCTACGGCTGGAGCGACCAGCAGCCGGCGCGCATCGGCGTCATGCCGCGCGGCGAGGACGGCGCCCGGCAGATCCGCTGGTACACCATCGAGCCCGGCAACCTGCTGCACGTCGCCAACGCCTACGAGGACGCGCGGGGCCGCATCGTCCTGGAGGGGCCGACCGTGGACCGCGAGGGCTTCCGCCTGTCCTGGAACTGGTGGATCGGCGCGCCGGAGCGCGGCACCGAGCCGGCCAGCCGCTCCTACACCCGGCGGTGGGTCGTCGACATGGCGGCCGGCACCGTCGACGAGCAGATCATCGACGACCTGACCGTGGAGTTCCCGACCCTCAACGAGCAGTATCTGGGCTCGGAGAACCGCTATCACTACGCGATCTCCTTCCCGGACGAGAAGGGCTTCGGCGCCTACGGGGTCGTGAAGTACGACCGCACCACCGGCGCCCGCCGCATCCACCACGTCGGCGACGCACGCCTGCCCAGCGAGGCCGTGTTCGTCGCCGCCGCCGGAGCCACCCGCGAGGACGACGGCTACCTGCTCACCGTGGTCTCCGACCTCAAGCAGGACGCCTCCCAGCTGCTCGTCCTCGACGCCTCCGGCCTGGACCGGATCGCCACCGTCCACCTGCCGCGCCGGGTGACCGCGGGCGTGCACGGCTCGTGGATCCCCGACGCCGACCTGGGAGCGTTCGAAGTCTGATTCACCCCCATCGACGCCTTGCGGCCCGACTCGGTGATCCGAGTCGGGCCGCAAGGCGTCGATGACCGCGCTCACCGGCTCGCCTTCGACGGGATCGACGGGATCCTCGCCTCCTGGATCAGCCAGTCCAGGTCGCCCGCCGGCTCGGTCATCGGCTCCGTCACCGGCTCACGCGTGGTGCGGTTCGACAGGGCCCAGGCGCGGATCCCGATGGTCCCGAGCCGGACGACGACCTCGCCGAAGGCCATCAGGATCAGGGCGGTGACCCAGGCCTGGCCGCTGGTGATGTCGTGGGCGACGGAGAACTTGGCCAGGTGCGCGGCGCCGGAGGGGTGGGAGGACCAGACTGCGAAGCCCAGGCGGAAGCCCATGCTGATGACCCACAGTGCGGCCGCGCCGGCGGTGGCCTTGACGTGCGGCTGGCCGTGCAGGTTGCGCACCCGGGTCAGCAGGCCGCCGAACAGGCCGAAGACGACGCCCACACCGGCGAACATTCCGATCAGCACCAGGTCGTTGCCGGCGGTGGGGATGCCATGCAGGTAGGTCTTGGCCGCGAAGCTGATCATCGCGAGCGGGACGATGAAGGTGGCCTTGGTGATCCGCTCCTCGCGCAGCTGGCGGAAGACGATCAGGACGAGGGCGATGTCGATGATCCAGTCGGTTGTCGTCATGACTATGACTATGCAAGCCGACGACCTGGTGTTTCTTCAACCCAGAGGTGGGACGCGGGTGGAAACCGCGCCTCCACCCCAGGGTTGAACGCCTCGCTGGGGGCCCTCCTACCTCAGCAGGCCCCGTTGTCCGTCCACACCGCCCACGAGGCCGGAGCGCCCGGGGTGGCCCCGGTCGAGTACCAGGTGGAGGTGTACTTGTGGCCGTTGTAGGAGACCACGTCGCCCGGCGAGTACGAGGTGGTCGCACTCCACGGGGTCAGGTTGGTGCAGCCGCCGCCGGATCCGCCGGTGACGGTCCAGGTGAAGGTGGTCGAGCCGGAGGCCGTCCCGGAGCTCGCGGTCACGGTCACCGAGGAGGTCCCGGCCGTGGTCGGGGTTCCGGAGATCAGGCCGCTGCCGCTGATCGACAGGCCCGCCGGCAGGCCGGTGGCGCTGTAGGTCAGCGAGTTGCCCGCCGAGTCGGCGGCGGAGATCTGCAGCGACGCCGCGGTGCCGACCGCGCCGGTCTGGCTGCCGGGGTTGCGCACCGACACCGTCTCAGTGCCCGAACCGGTGATCGTCCAGGTGAAGGTCGCCGAGCCGGTGGCCGTCCCGGAGGAGGCGGTCACGGTCACCGAGTTGGTGCCGGCGGTCGTCGGCTTCCCGGTGACCAGGCCGCCGCTGCTGATCGACAGGCCCGCCGGCAGCCCGGTGGCGCTGTAGGTCAGGGCCTTGCCGGCCGAGTCGGTGGCCGCGATCTGCAGCGACGCCGCGCCGCCGACCGCCGTGCTCTGGCTCCCGGGGTTGGTCACCGAGACGGTCTCGGCGCTCGAGCCCGAGCTGAAGCCCGAGGTGCCGTTCGGCGTGCCCCAGCCGGTCGGGCCGTCGTAGCCGGCCTGCGCGGTGCAGAAGTAGGCCGGCGAGCAGCTGCCGTTGCGGCCCGAGGTGACGTCGTTGAAGCTGCCCGTGTGGCTGTACGGGTACTGGGCCGCGATGTCGCCGGAGTTCGGCGCGCCGGCCAGCGCCCACACGGAGGCGACGATCGGCGAGGCCGCCGAGGTGCCGCCGTAGACCGACCAGCCCGAGCCGCCGTAGGTCTGGTAGACCGCGACACCCGTGGCCGGGTCGGCCACCGCGGATACGTCGGCTTCCATGCGCCGCGAGCAGCCGGTGTCGTGCTGCCAGGACGGCTTCGGGTCGTACGCAGAGCACCCTGAGCCGGTGCCCTCCGTGGAGCTGGTGTACCACACCGACTCGCTCCAACCTCGTGTGCCGCCGCCCCGGGTCAGCGAGGTGCCGCCGACCGCCGTCACGTACTGCGACGTGGCCGGGTACTCCGCGCCGTAGGCGGAGTCACCGGTGCTCGCGGTGATCGCGACACCCGGGTGGTGGAAGTAGCTCGAGTCCGACGACGTGTCCGAGCTGTCCTCTGAGCCGCCGTAGCTGTTGGACACGAACTTCGCCCCCTGCGCTACGGCCTGGTTGACCGCGGTGCCCAGGTCGCCCATGTTCGCCGAGGTGGCCTCGACCAGCAGGATGTGGCACTGCGGGCAGACCGCCGAGACCATGTCCAGGTCCAGGGATATCTCCCCGGCCCAGCCGGTGTCGGGGGTCGGGTAGTTGCTGCCGCCGTTCTCGTCGATCTTCCGGAAGCAGCCGTTGGCGGTGGTGCAGGCCGGCAGCCCGAAGTTGGACCGGTAGGCCGCCAGGTCGCTCTCGGCGTTCGGGTCGTCCTGGGCGTCCACGATGCCGACGGTCTGCCCGGCCCCGCCGGAAGGCAGGTTGTAGGCGCTGACCAGGTCGGAGGGACCGTAGCCGGAGACCGCCGCGGGCACGGCGGTGGCCCGGTGGGCGGGCACGTCGGTGCGCCGCAGCGCCAGACACGCCATCTGGCCCTGGTGGGTCGGGACCGCGCAGGAACGGACGTAGTCCGGTGCCTGGTGGGTACCGGCGGTGGTGGTGGATGTGGATGTAGTAGATGTGGTGGTGGAACCGGCGGCGGGCACGGCGACCGAGGCCGCGGAGGCCGGGACGCTCAAACCGCCCCAGACCAGCGCGGCCGCGGCACCGAGGCCCGCGAGCCGACCGGCCCACCCGGATCGTGTGCGTGACGCCGAGCGAATCTTGTCCACTCGGACTCCTTTCCATGGCAAGGGGACATGGGCGCGCGGCGTGCCGCGAGCCTTCCGTCCTGGACAGGGAATCGGCGGCCGCTCGGGAGATGAGACCGGCCGCCCCGCTGTGCGGCACCGTAATCGCCCCCAGAGGTCTAGACAACCGTGCCGGGGCCCTGACTCACTCCTTGACTTGACCGTGCTCTGACGTGCCGCTGGGCCTGCCGAACCCTTGTCCGGGGCCGCCCTACCCTTGTCCGGCCGCCGCGCGGCGGTTACCCCTGGGCCGGGTGGGGTAGTCGGGACACGGGTGAAACAGACCCCTGATAAAGATCGCTCCCAACCCCACCGAGGAGACAGAACGTTGAGCGACACAGCCCCGGCCGCGAGCACTGCCGACGCCCTCAGCGACGCACAGCTGGCCGAGTCCCTGGGGGCCGGCTTCACCAGCGACCACGTCACCGTCGACGGCCTGCGCCTGCACTACGTCGCCGGCGGCCGGGGCGCACCGCTGATCCTGCTCCCGGGCTGGCCGCAGACCTGGTGGGAGTACCGCAAGGTGATGCCCGCGCTGGCCGCGGCCGGACGCCGGGTGATAGCCCTGGACCTGCGCGGCATGGGCGGCTCGGACAAGCCGGCCGGCGGCTACGACAAGAAGACCATGGCCGGCGACGTCCACGGCTTCATCCAGGCGCTGGGCTACGAACAGGCGGACGTCGCCGGCCACGACATCGGCTCGATGGTCGCCTTCTCCTTCGCGGTGAACCACCCGCAGACCGCGCGCCGCGTGGCGATGCTCGACGTCGTGCACCCGAACCCGGGCTACTACCAGATCCCGATGCTCCCGCAGCCCGGCTCGCCGTTCTATCCCTGGTGGTTCGCCTTCAACCAGGTGGCCGGCCTGCCCGAGGAACTGGTGGTCGGACGCGCGCAGTACATCGTGGACTGGATGTTCGACAACCTCCTGCTGAATCAGAAAGCTGTCACCCCACTGGACCGCGCCATCTACGCGAACGCCTACAACAGCCCGGACGGCATCCGCGGCGGCAACGGCTGGTACCAGACATTCGACCAGGACATCGCCGACCTGGCGACGTACGGCAAGGTCACGGTGCCGCTGCTGGGCATGGTGAACACCCTGTTCGCCGCGCAGATGCAGGCGACGCTGCCGACGCAGGGGACTGATGTGCGGGTCGTGGTGGTGCCGGACACCGGCCACTACTTCGTCGAGGAGCAGCCGCAGGCGGTCATCGACCAGTTCAACCAGTTCTTCGTCTGAGCGCCGGATCGACTCCGACGCATGTGAGGGCCTTCCGGCTGCCGGAAGGCCCTCACGTCAGATCGCTGTCACTGTCACTGTCACTGTCACTGCACGATCGACCACACGAAGGTGGCTGTGCCTGACACCCCCGCTCCGTCGGTGGCGGTGACGGTCACGGTGTAGGTCCCCAGCGTCGTTCCGCTGCCGGAAATCGTGCCGTTGCCGCTGATACTGATGCCCGGCGGCAACCCGGTGGCGCTGTAGGTGAGCGTGGCCGCGCTGTTGGAATCGACAGCCTGCATCGGGAACGACACCCCGGTGCCCTTCGGACTGCTGTACCCGAACGGGTTGACCACGCCGACCGTCTCCGAACCTGCCACACCCGAGTTCGGCGTGACGTTCGCGCTGACCGCCGTGTTCGCCGACGACACCCCGGCATAGGACGCACCAGCGGCCACCTGCCCGGTCAACGTGTGCGCCAGCGACGTCGAACCGGTCAACGGCAGGTTGTTGGAGGCATCCCCGACCCGGATCACATAGCTGCCGGCCTGGGCCTCCCACTGGTTGTCAGTCGCCGACCACGACGCCAGATTGTGAATACTCAACGGGAACGTGACTGTCGCACTCTGCCCCGGATTCAGCATCACCCGCTGGAACCCAGCCAACTGATTCGGCGGATCCTGACTGGCGGCCGGATCCCCCACATACATCTGCGCCACTTCCGCACCAGCGACCGATCCGGTGTTGGTCACCGTCGCGGTCACCGTGGCCTGACCATTGGCATTGAACCCGCCCACAGCCAGGTTGGAGAAGGAGAACTTCGTGTAGGACAACCCGAACCCGAACGGGAACGCCGGCGCGATGTTCTGCGACTGATACCAGCGGTACCCGATGTTCACACCCTCGCTGTACACCGGACCGGTCGGCGTACCCGGCCACTGCGCCGTGGTCTGCGCCGGAACCTGACTCAACGACGACGGGAACGTCACCGGCAACTTGCCCGACGGGTTCGCCGCACCGAAGATCAGCGAGGCCACCGCAGCACCGGTCTCCCCACCGCCGTACCAGTTCTCGAACACGCCCGCGACCGAGTTGAGCCACGGCATGACCACCGGCGAACCACTGTTGATCACCACGATGGTGTTCGGGTTCACCGCCGCCACATCGGAGATCATCGTCTCGTCGGCCGCCGACAGGTCGAGCGTCTTCAGGTCGCTCTCCTCGCCCTCCGGCGCGCTGACGTAGATGATCGCGTCGTTCGCCGCCTGGGCCGCGCTCACCGCCTGCGGGATGTCGGTGGTGCCGTTGTCGTCGCCCTGCGTGTAGGTGACCTTGACGTTCGGCCCGACCGCGTTCTGGATGCCGGTGACCGGCCAGATCGTGTTCGCGCTCGTCACCGTGCCGCTGCCGCCGCCGGCGATCTCGACGCCGGCGCCGCCGTCGGTCCCGATCACCGCGACGGTCTTGGCGCTGGTCGGGTTCAGGGGCAGCAGGCCGTTGTTCTTCAGCAGGACCGTGCCTTCCTGGCCGAGTTGCAGCGCCGTCTGCTGGTGCGCGGCCGAGGTGACCGTGTTGGACAGGGAGCCGCTGGCCGGGTTGTCGAACATGCCGAACGCGAACATCTGGGTCAGGATCCGGCTGACGGCCGCGTTCACCGCGTACTGGCTCAGGGTGCCGGCCTTGACGGCGTTGGCCAGGTCGGCCGGGATCGAGCCGGGGAACGGCATCCCGATGTCCATGCCGCCCACGACCGAGGCCACGTTGTTGTAGTCGGCGCCCCAGTCGGAGGTGATGTAGCCGCCGTAGTCCGCGGCACCGTCGAGGCTCTTGGTCTGCATGTACGAGTTCTGGCACGACGCGCTGCCGTTGACGACCGCGTAGGAGCACATGAACGAGGCCGGCGCCGACTGCGCGATGGTGGACTCGAACGGAGCCAGGTACAGCTCCTGGAGCGCCTGGTTGCTGACCGTCTCGTTGTTGCCGCCGTTCGGGTACGTCTCCTGGTCGTAGGCCGCGACGTGCTTGACCATGGCCTGGACGCCCTGGCTCTGCAGACCGCGCACCTGGGCCGAGGTGATCTGGCCGGCCAGGAACGGGTCCTCGCCGTACGTCTCGTAGGTCCGGCCCCAGCGCGGGTCGCGCACCAGGTTCGTTGTCGGGCCGAGCGAGACGTTCACGCCCTTCCCGGCGAACTCGGCACCCATCGCGGTGCCCTCCTGCTGGATCAGCGCCGGGTCCCAGGTGGACGCCGCGGACTCGCCGTCGGGGTAGGCGGTGACCCCGCCGGTCCCGTCGCCGACACCGGTCGGGCCGTCCTGCATGTTCATCGGCGGGATGCACAGGTTGGGGATGGCGGCGACCTGGCCGATGTACGACGAGCCGCCGTCACCGGAGAGCAGGGTGAACTCCTCGGTCTGGTTCATGGTGGTGAGGACCTGCTGGACCCGCTGCGCGACCGGCGCGGTGGAGCCGACCCAGGGGCAGACGCCGTTGCCGCCGTTGCCGGTGCCGCCGGAGAGCGGGGGCACGTTCGTCAGACCGTAGACGTCGAACTCGAAGACGGAGTCGCCCCACTGCGTCGCACGCTTGGTGGCGTACATCCGGATGTAGCGGGCGGTCGCCGAGAACGTGAACGACTGGCTCCCGCCGGTGGCGGTGGTCGTGGAGTAGACCGTGTTCCAGGTCGTGTTGTCGGTGGACGTCTGGATCTGGAACGCCGAGGCGTACGCGGCCTCCCAGGACAGCGCGGCGGCGCAGATCGAGGTCTGGGAACCCAGGTCGACCTCCAGCCACTGCGGGTCGCTGTACGCGCTCTCCCAGCGGGTGCCCGGGTCGCCGTCGGTGGCCGCGGAGGCCAGGTTGCCCGTGGCGGAGTAGGTCGAGGAGGCCGTGGTCGGCTGGTCGAGGGCGAGGTCCTGGTAGCCGCAGTACTGCGTCGGGCCGCCGCCACCGCCGCCGTTGGTGCCCTGGGCGAAGGACAGGAAGTGGATGTTGAAGCCGGCGGCGTCCTGGGCGACCGTGAGCGTCTGCGCGCCGGCCGCCAGCGTGACGGTGGCGGTGACGGTGGCCCAGGTCTGATACCCGCCGGTGGCCGGAACGGCGACCGCACCGCTCAGGTTGGCGCCGGTGGAGTCCGCTATGTGCAGCGCGTCGGCGATCGCCGCCGGTGCGGCCACGCGGAAGCTGACGGTGTAGACGCCGCTGGTGGCCACCTGGACCGTGTAGTGGAACCACTGTCCGGCACCGGTCCAGCCCATGTCGTCGGCGCCGCCCGGAGGACTGGTGTCCTGCGTGTCCGCGGTGGCCTCCAGGTCCACGCCGTCAGTGCGGTAGCTGTTGGCCGAGCCATTTGCTGCGGTGACGTTGTAGGCGACGCCCTGACCGCCGGTGTCGTAGTTGGCGATCTGCACCGTGCCGGGCACCGGCGCCGGGGTCCCGCCGAACGGCTTGTCACCGCCGCCACCGCCACCACTGCTGCTGGTGAGCGTGAAGGCCATGTTGTGGAAGTTCCAACCGTTCGTGTCCTGCTTCACCGTCAACGTCTGGGTGCCCGCCGGCAGGATCAGACTCGCGGTGACCGTCGCCCACGTCTCATAGCCGCCGGTGTTCGGCACAGCGACCGAACCGGTCAGATTCGCCCCCGAAGCATCCGCGATATGCAACGCATCGGTGATCCCATACGGGGAGGACAAACGGAATGCGACGCTGTATGTACCTGCCGTGGCAACACTGACCGTGTAGTTGAACCACTGCCCGGGTGTCGTCCACCCCATGTCATAAGCACCGCCGGCCGAGCTGGTGCCCGAAGTGTCGGCCGTGGTCTCCAGATCGACGCTGTCGGCGCGATAACTATTGGCGGTGCCATTGGTCGCGGTGACGTTATAAGCGACGCCCTGGCCGCCGGTGTCGTAGTTCGCGGCCTGCACCAAACCGGGCAGCGCGACCGGCGTGCCGCCGAACGGGCTGCCGGCGGCGGCGTGCGCCTGGCCGGGCAGACCGGTCAGCGACGCGGCGAACAACGCCCCCGCCGCCAGCAGGGTACGTACTACCGGTCGTGGCCGGCCGCGCGAGGGCGTCGACCCGCGCGCAAGCTTGAGGAGCCTCATTGCAGTCCCTTCAGTCCTCTGAGCTAACAGATGGCAGGGAGGGCGCCCTCGTCCGGCTTGAATATTGCGCGCGGGTTAACCACTGTCAATGAAGAACCGGTTCCGGAACCGATCCCGTAACCGCATCCGTTACCGGTTCCGGCCTGCGCGAAGTTGCGCAACCGGACCAACCTGGGAATCAGCCGACGAGGAAGGACGTCCGGCTGCTCAGCGCGGGCCCGAGGGTGAACAGCCCGGTCGTGGCGAGCAGCATCACCGTCAAACCGAGCCCGGTGAACGCGATCCCGCTGCGCGCCAGCCGGCGGCGGCTCGCCACGACAGCGAGGCACGCGATCGCCCACGGCAGGAAGCTCAGCGCGTACCGGCCCGCGACGACCGCGAAGTAGCGTCCGCTCGAGGCGAACACCTGGGTCTCCACGACCACCGCGACCGCCGAGATGCCGACCGCGGTGCCGACGCCCAGCTGCCAGCTCCAGGAGCGCACGCGGCTGGTGGCCATCAGCGCGAAGGGCGCGGCGCCGAGCACCACGCACAGCAGCGTCGCCCAGATCACCACCGATTCGCCGTTGACGTTGTCGGCCAGCCAGTAGTTGGTCGTCAGGTGCTGGAAGGTGCCGAACAGGTTGCTGAGCAGGTCGCCGGCCGCGGATCCGGCCAGCGGCAGACTGTCGGCCAGGTTCGGGTTCACCCAGCCGGCCTGGCCGCGTCCGCTCTGGAACACCGTCCAGCCGCCGTAGACCAGACAGAAGGCGACCGCGACCGCGAGCGCCATCCGCCCGGTGCGCAGCGCGGCGCCCCGGTCGCCGCGCCGCCAGGCCCCCACCGCGAGGACCACCGCGAACCCGCCGACCACCAGCATCGGCACGCCGTTCAGGATCTTCGTCCCGGTGGCCAGCGCCGTGACGGCGAACGGCAGAACCCAGCCGGTCCGGCCCTGCACGATCATCCGGGCCAGCACGTACAGCGCTGCCGCCCCGCACAGCGCGGACGGCGCGTCGCTGGTCAGGGAACTGGCGGCGGCCAGCACGCCGGGGCACAGCGGCAGCAGCACCGCGCCCAAGCAGGCGTACCGCCGCTCCACCTCGAAGGCCCGCAGCGCGAGATACAGCACGAGCATCCCGGCGAACAGCCACAGCGCCCCGACGACCCGGCCGGCGGTGATGAAGTCGTGCGCACCCGGCACCAGCGGGCTCAGCGCCCGGCTCAGATAGCCGGTGACCAGGTAGTACAGCGGCGGGTCACCGAACGTGTAGTCCTGCGCGTCGGCCTGGAAGTCGTCGCTGAATCCCGCGGCGCAGTCCGCCGAGGACACCGCGGCGCCCAGATCGTGGCAGTACCACTCGTAGCGGATCTCGGCGTCGACGACCCCGCCCTTGGCCGGCACATGCCCGTGCGCGACCTGGTAGGCGTAGTCGGCGTGCGCGGCCTCGTCGACGATCGACAACTGCGGCGCCCGGGCCACCACGAGCACCACCAGCGAACCGGCGACGGCCAGCATCACCAGCACGATCGGCAGCACCCGGCGCAACGGCTCGCCGAGAAGGAGGCCGAGACCGGCGAACGGCCGGGCGGCCGTCCGCGGTCGGGGCACCGTCGCGACGACGGCCGTGGCCGCGGTGGCGTTGAGCCGCCGCAGGCCAAGACCGCCGCCGACCGGAAGACCGTTTTCATGCACTCGCATCCTGTGCATGGTGGAACCCGGTCTTTAAGCCGCCGTGAATGATTCCTGAGGAAAACCTACGGACGGCACTCGCCTCAGCGGCCCTTCTCCGGGTAGAAGTCGGCCACGTCGAGGTAGATCGGCATCCGGTAGAACAGCCAGCTCGGCTGCACACCCGGGGCGTAGGTGAAGGGCTTGCCCGCGAACAGGTCGTCGAGCACGTTCTCGCTGGCCGCGCGGCCGCGCAGGTACTGGCGGTCGAGCATGAAGGGCAGTCCCTGGGAGGCCAGCTCGTTCGGCTGGTCCATGACCTGGAAGTGCAGGTGCGGCGCGGTGGTGTTGCCGCTGTTGCCGACCTGGCCGATGGTCTGGCCGGCGCGGAGGTGTTCGCCGACGTGGACGTGCGCCAGGACGCTGCCGGGCACCATGTGCGCGTAGAGCGCGTAGTACACGCGGCCCGCATAGGTGAACTTCTCGATGACGTGGTTGCCGGCGAAGTCCGTCAGCGGGAGCGTCCCGAGCGGCGGCTCGATCGTCGGCACCTGGTTCGGCAGGCCGTCGACGGCCACGACCACCTCGCCGTCGACGGCCGCCATGACCGGGGCGCCGTAGTAGGCGTAGCTGGACAGCTTGGTCGGGTCACCGGTGAACAGCCGGTTCTGGTCGTCCAGCTTGATCCAGTCGATCGCGGCGCGCTCGGGGAAGTTCTGGCCGCCGTTGAGCGGGTTCACCGCTCCGCGGTGCGCGGTGAGGACCGAGCAGCAGCCGTTCGCGTCGAACCAGCGCGTCCCGCTCAGCGGCGGCTGGATGACCGGCGCGGGGACGTCCGACACCGGGGTGCGCGCCACGGTGACCGTGACGTCGGCCGGGACCAGCCCGCCGGCCTGCGGTTCGGGATAGGTGATGCGCACCTTGTTGACGATGTCGCGGGGGACGCCCCGGCCGCCGACGACCGTGGCGTCCATGAAGACGATCCCCTCCTGCCCCGGACCGATGACCGCCGCGGCGCTCGGCGCTCCGCCGATCGAGGCGATCTTGAAGCGGGCCGCGACGTCCGCGCCCGACAGCGAGTCGAGCACCCGAGACTGGTCGGCCGCGTCCAGCGCCTGCACGGAGGCGACGGTCGCCGGATCGGTCCCGTAGTTCACCATCAGCAACTCGTAGGCCAGGTGCGTCAGGCCGTCGGTGCCGAGCACTTGCGTCGGCTCGATGCTGGCCGCCACCGAAACGGCGGTGACCTGGACGGCAGGGACCTGCGGGGCCGACCGGGCCACCGCCACGGCCACGGCCGGAGTGCTGCTGAGCAGCCCGAGGGCTCCGGCGATCAGGCACGAGCTGAGGGTTCTCCGCATGTTCTTCCCTGAAGTCGGTTCCTGAACGGAACGTCCGATGACGGGGAGAACGTACGGGGGCTGATCACCGCTGCCCGGTCTTTGATCCGACCGTGGGAGTGTCGGGGCGCTCCGGTGTGACGACCGCGAACTCGACCTTCAGCGCGTAGCGGTCCGCGACGTAGGAGCTGACGGTGTGCTCGACCGGGTTGCCGTCCTGATCGTGGATGGTCCGGGTCTCGACGAGCATCGGCGTGCCGGGGGTGACGCCGAGGTCGACGGCGTCGTCGCCGGCGGTGCGCGCGGTGAGGAGCGAGGAGCCGAGCGTCGGCAGGACGCCAAGGCGGCGCAAGGCGTTGTGCAGCGACCCGGTTTCCAGGTCGGTGGTGAGCAGTGCGTCCAGAACCGCCGGGAAGACGGCGTGTTCGACCGCGATCGGCAGGTCGTCGAAGAGCCGGATCCGGCTGATGGCGACCACCTCGGCCGGGTCCGGGGCGCCGTCGGGACCGGGCCACAGGAGCGCCGCCTCCTGCGGGGAGGCCGGCCGCCGCTCGGCCCGCAGCACGCGCGAGCGCGGGGTATGGCCGGCGGCCAGGGCCTGGTCGTGGAAGCTGAGCAGGGTGCCGACGGGCCGTTGCGCGGCGGCTTTGCGCACGAAGCTGCCGCGGCCGGGCACGCGTTCGAGGAGGCCGTCGCGCTCCAGGCCCAACAGCGCCGCGCGCACGGTCATCCGCGAGACGCCGAACTCCTCGGCCAGCCGCGGCTCGGAGGGGAACGGCTCCCCGTCGGCGGCGGCGTCCAGGCGGCGGCGCAGCTGCCGCTCGATGCGCTCGTACAGCGGTCGCGGTGTCGCCATGACCGGTGCACACCTCCCAGTGAGAAGCGGGTGAAGCCCGAGAAGCCAGAGAAGCCAGAAAATTCATGGAAGCTGTATAGGCTGTATAGACAGCTTACACCGATCATCCTCGAAGGAGGACCCCATGTCTGTCACCTCGCTCGATGTCCCGCGCTGGACCGGCCCGCTGCCCACCCGCGCCGCCGTGGCGAAGATGGTCGACCACTCGCTGCTGCGCCCCGAGCTGACCCCGGCCGACGTCGAGGCCGGCCTGGCCGTCGCGCTGGAGCAGCGGACGGCGTCGGCGTGCGTGCGCCCCGGCGACGTCGCGACGGCCGCGAAAGCGCTGCGCGGCAGCGACGTGGCCGTCGGCACCGTCGTCGGCTTCCCGCACGGCAGCAGCACCACCGCGACAAAGGTCTTCGAAACCCGCGAGCTGGTCTCCCTGGGCGCCCAGGAGATCGACATGGTGATCGACATCGGCCGCCTGCGGGCCGGCGACACCGCCTTCACCCGCGCCGAGATCGCCGCCGTCGTCGAGGCCGCCGAAGGGCATCCGGTCAAGGTGATCTTCGAGAACTTCTACCTCACCGATCAGGAGAAGACCGCCGGCTGCCAGGCCGCCGAGGCCGCGGGCGCGGCGTACGTCAAGACCAGCACCGGGTTCGCCGGCGGCGGCGCGACCGCCGCCGACATCGCCTTGATGCGGCGCACGGTCTCGCCCGCGGTGCGGATCAAGGCCGCCGGCGGCGTGCGCACACTGGACGCCTTGCTGCTGCTGCACAGCCTGGGCGCCACCCGCTTCGGCGCCACCACCACCGTGTCGATGTTGGACGACCTGGACCGCCGGATCGCCGATTCCGGTTCCGCCCTCATCGACTGAAGTCACCATGTCGTCGGCGACCGCGGGCTGACGCTCCGGGGTGAGCCGGTGATGCCCTGCTGAGCTGAGCCTGGTTAGCCTGAGCTGGATCCGGGGATCCGGAGCGCTGCCGGCTGGGGCCGCCGAGTCACGGCCGGCAGTGCGAAGCCCGCCACGCCGCGGACACCGCCGACTGCCGAAGCCGACTGCCGAAGCCGACTGCCGAAGCCGAACAGGAGCGCTCATGCCCTACACCGTGGATTTCGAGAACGTGTCCACCACCGGCCTGGAATCGTCCCCGGTCGCGGACGCCCTCGCGGGACTGCGCGCCAACGAGGCGCGCTACTTCAAGAACAAGTACGACCATGTGTTCACCGTCAGCCCGGCCGGCGAGGCGCCGGAGGTGCTCGAGTGGGTGAAGCGGATCCTGTCCGAGGAACGCGAGATCGTCATCGGCTCCCGGCCGCTGGAAGTGACCGCCTTCGAGGTGGAGGGCATCCGGATGGCCTACGTGTTCTACGAGTCCGGCCTGTCGATCAACGTCATGTACACCATCGCGGACGCCGGGAAGCGCGCCGTCGGGTTCAAGCTCTCCGAAGGCATGGAGGTCCCCGAGGAACTCGAGCCGCGCTTCAAGTTCGCCCGGCAGAAGTCGAAGCTGGCCGGGGTGATCCGGGGGTCGTTCTTCGTGATCAAGGGCGAGTACTGAAGCGGCGGTCCCCCGCCGCCGGGGCTAGGCTCGTACCTATGGCTGACCAGCCAGGCGCCGAGTTGATTCTCGATACCGACGGCGACCGCCGGGTGCTGAGCCCGAGTCGCGAGTACGAGATCGGCCGGGATCCACTCGGGGACGTCGTACTGGGCGATCCCCGGGTCTCCTGGCACCACGCCGTCATCCACGTCCGCGAAGGCCACTGGAGCGTGGACGACGTGGGCAGCACCAACGGCACGTTCGACGCCGTCGGCCACCGGGTGCGGCATCTGGACGTCGGCCCCGGCGCCAAGATCCGCTTCGGCAACCCGACCGACGGGCCGGTGGCCGCCCTGATCGCCCCGGAGCCGCCGAAGCCCCCGGCCCCGGCGGTCCGCAAGCGGGTCGAGCGGCCCTCCGCGCTCACCGCCATCACCGGCTCCTACCGCCGGCCGACCACGGTGCGGCGGCTGCCGGAGCGCACCATCCGCATCGGCCGCGCGCTGGAGAACGACCTGGTCGTCGACGACCTGAGCGTCTCGCGGTCGCACGCCGAACTGCGCGCCCGCCCCGACGGCCGCTACGAGATCGTCGACCTGGACAGCCACAACGGCACGTTCCTCAACGGCCAGCCGGTGCTCAGCGCGGTGGTCCAGCCCGGCGACCTGGTCGGCATCGGGCACTCGGTCTTCTGCCTGGTGGGCGACGAGCTCCAGGAGTTCGTCGACACCGGCGTCATCGCGCTGCAGGTCGAAGGGCTCTCGGTGCAGGTCGGCGCCCCGGCCCGGCTGCTGCTGGACGCCGTCTCCTTCCCGGTCGCCGAGAAGTCCCTGCTGGCCGTGGTCGGGCCCAGCGGCGCCGGCAAGTCGACCCTGCTCAACGCCCTGACCGGGATGCGGCCCGCCGACCGGGGCAGCGTCCGCTACGACGGCCGCGACCTGTACCGGGACTACGCCGAGCTGCGCCAGCGCATCGGCCTGGTCCCGCAGGACGACATCCTGCACACCCAGCTGACCGTCCGCCGCGCCCTGTCCTACGCCGCCGAGCTGCGCTTTCCCGGCGACACCGAGCAGTCCGAGCGGGGCGACCGGGTCCAGGAGGTCATCAGCGAGCTCGGCCTGGACCAGCGCGCCGACCAGGTCATCTCCAGCCTGTCCGGGGGCCAGCGCAAGCGGGTGAGCGTCGCCCTGGAACTGCTGACCAAGCCCTCGCTGCTCTTCCTGGACGAGCCGACCTCGGGCCTGGACCCCGGTATGGACCGCTCCGTCATGCACCTGCTGCGCCGCCTCGCCGACGACGGGCGCACCGTGATCGTGGTGACCCACAGCGTCCTCAACCTCGACGTCTGCGACCGCCTGCTGGTGCTCGCCCCGGGCGGGCACATCGCGTACTTCGGGCCGCCGGACAAGGCGCTGGCGTTCTTCGGCTACGAACAGTGGCCGGAGGCGTTCGAGGCGTTCGAGACCGAGCAGGAGCGCGACTGGGCCGGCCGCTACCAGGAGTCCGATCCCTACCGGCAGTACATCGCCGCCACCATGGAGCGCGTGCCGGCGCAGGCCGCGGCCGAGATCAAGTACCCGGAGCCGCCCAAGGCCCAGAGCTGGCTCGGCCAGCTGAGCACCCTGGTACGCCGGTATGTCGCCGCGCTGTCCGCGGACCGCACCTTCCTGGCGGTCATGATCATCCTGCCGTTCGTGATGGGCGCCATGGCCCGCGCGCTGGCCGGCAGCCGGCTGGACGACACGACGGCGCTGAACGCGCTGCTCATCCTGTGCGTCGGCGGCCTTTTGATCGGCGCGGCGAACTCCGTGCGCGAACTCGTCAAGGAACGGGCCGTCTACCGCCGCGAGCGAGCCGTGGGCCTGTCCCGGTCCGCCTATCTGTGGTCGAAGATCATCGTGCTCGGTTCCATCACCGTCGCGCAGGCCGTGGTGATGACGGTGATCGGCCTGGCCGGCGTGCGGATCAGGGCGCACGGCGGCGGAGTGCTGATGCCGGCGCCGATCGAGATCATTTTGGCCGTGGCGATGCTCTCCTTCACCGCGATGATGCTCGGGCTCGTGGTCTCCGCCCTGGTGCGCAAGGAGGAGGTGACGATGCCGCTGCTGGTGCTGCTGGCGATCGTCCAGGTCGTCTTCTGCGGCGCCCTGCTGCGGCTGCACGGCGTCCCGGTCCTGGAGCAGCTGTCCTGGATCGTCCCCTCGCGCTGGGCGCTGGCCGCCATGGCCTCCACGATCGACCTGCGGCAGGTCGTCCAGGGCAACGTGGCCACCGACCCGTTGTTCGCGCACAAGGCGGGCACCTGGCTGCTGGACATGGGCGCGATGGTGCTGATGTCGCTGATCCTGGGCTTGATCGTGGCCCGGCTCCTGCGCCGCCACGAGCCGACGATCATGCGCGGCTGAGCGTCCGCCGCCCCTGCCAGGCCCGATGGAGGCCCACGCCATGGACGACACCGGCTTCCGGCCGACGCACGTGACGCCGCTGGACGGGATGCCGACCTGGGCCGGTCCGGACACCTCGCAGCCCTCGGCGTGGCTGGATCCGCTCCTGCCGGTCCAGATCACCGACGCCCGGGGCGACTGGGCGCGGGTCCTGTGCGCCAACGGCTGGGCCGCCTGGGTCGACGGCCGGCTCCTGGTCGCACTGCCGGGCCCCCCGCCGGGCACCGGGCACCCGCCGGCGTTCACGACGGATCCCAGGCCGCTGCTGGCCGAGCTGGAGCGTGCGCTGTCCACATATCGGCAGCTGGTCGAGCGCCTGGCCGCGGGCGAGATCGACCTGCAGACCTTCCGGGACCGCAGCGCCCGGCTGCGGTTGGGCGTCGTCGTCGACGGGGAGTCGGCCTGGCTGCTCGATCTGGAGCACGACCGGTGGTGGTACTGCCATGACACGCAGGTGCAGACGTTCGCCACGGTGGAGGCGCCGCCGGACAGTGCCGTCGACCGGGCCATAGACAGGGCCGCGCCCGATGCCGAAGTCGCAGGTGCTCAAGTCGCCGGTGCCCAAGTCGCCGATGCCTCTGCCGCCGAGCCCGACCGCGACGACGCGGCGCGCCCCGCGCGAGCCGGTGAGCCCCGATGACGGAGGAACCCGCGCGATCGCTCGTGCCGTCCGGCCTGAGCGGGCAGCAGATCGCCGGATTCCGGCTGGAGCACGAGATCGGGCACGGCGGCATGGCGGTCGTCTACCGGGCCCAGGACCTGGCCCTGGGGCGGACCGTGGCGGTCAAACTGCTCGCGCCGGAACTCGCCCGCAACAAGTCCTTCCGCCTCCGCTTCGCCTCCGAGTCCCGGGCCGCGGCGGCGATCGACCACCCGCACATCATCCCGGTCTTCGCCGCCGGGGAGAGTGACGGCGTCCTGTACATCGCGATGCGCTACGTCGAGGGCCGCGATCTGCGCACGCTCCTCGACCGGAACGGCACCCTGCCGGTCCCCCAGGCCCTGCGCATCGCCACGCAGATCGCCTCCGCGCTGGACGCCGCGCACGCGCACGGCCTGGTCCACCGGGACGTGAAGCCGGGCAACGTCCTGGTCGCCGAGGGCACCGACAGCGAGCATCCCGAGCACGTGTACCTGACCGACTTCGGGCTGACGAAGAAGTCCTCGTCGCTGACCGGATTCACCGCCGTCGGGCAGTTCGTCGGCACCGTCGACTACGTGGCGCCCGAGCAGATCTCCGGCAAGCCGGTCGACGGCCGCGGCGACCTGTACAGCCTGGGCTGCCTGGTGTTCGAGCTGCTGACCGGGTCGGCCCCGTACCAGCGCGACGACGACCTGGCGCTGCTGTGGGCGCATCTGCACGCCCCGCCGCCGGAACTCAGCCGGGCCCGGCCGGGGCTTCCGCCGGCGCTGGACGCGGTGCTCGCCAAGGCACTCGCCAAGGATCCCGACGAGCGGTACGCCACGTGTATGGGGTTCGCCACGGCCCTGCGCGGGGCGAGCGCGGCGGGGGTGCGGCATCCGCTGACGCAGGTGGCGGGAGCGGAGGCGCTGGCGGAGTTGGCGCCGTTGCCGGAGTTGCCGGAGTTGGCGCCGCTGCCGCCGGTGCCGCCGGCGTGGGCGATGCCGGTGTTCACCGCCGCCTCCACCTCCGTCCGGAGTACGCCGTGAATCTGCGCCGGGTGTCTCTGGATGTCGCTCTGACCTGTGGGAACACTCCTTGTCGAAGCCGGCTTGGCTCGCATGTGCAGTTGCGGCCGCCTGAATCGCCCCACTGAGAATGGCTCTGTCACATCCGCCGGCGTCGGCGCCGGTCCAGCACGGTCGAGACAGGTGGGACAAGCCGTTGAGCACCACGCCGCCGCCCTCCTCCGGTGAGGAGAACGAGCCCCCGCCGCACCCGCCCACTGAGGCTTCGCAGTACCCGCCCACGGAAGTCTCATCGCAGCCGCCGGGCTCCCAGCGACCCGCTTCGCAGCCACCGGCCTCGCAACCGCCGGCTTCCCAGCCGCCGTCCCAGCCCCCGGCCTCCGGGCCGCAGCCTTCCGGGCCGCCGCCGACCGGAGGACCCGGTCCGTCCGGGCCGCCGTCCGGGCCGCCGTCCGGCCCGCTGTCCGGGGCCCCGTCCGGCGCCGCCGCCTCGGGGTCGGGGGCGTCCGTGCCGCCGCCCCCGGGGCCGCCCTCCGAGCCGCCCGGGCGATCGGGGTCCGGCTCCGGCGGCACGCCGTGGTGGCGCCGTCCCATCACCCTCGGCGCCGGCGTGCTGATCGTGGGCCTGGCCGCCGCGCTGGCCGTGACGCTGTCCAGCGGGCCGGCGGCGGCCAAGCAGGTGCTCCTGCAGCCCGCCGGGTCGGCCGGCCCGAACGCCTTCACGGCCTCGCCGACCAAGGCGCCGCCGCCGTCGGCCGCGAGCAGCAGCCCGTCGGCCACCACGACCGCGACGGCCACCAGCACCAACGGCACCAAGACCGTGTCCGGATCCGCCGAGGGCCTGTACGGCGGGACCGAGAACCAGTCCAGCTGCGACGTGAACCAGCTCAGCGACTTCCTGGTGGCCAACCCGGACAAGGGCCGGGCCTGGGCCGGGGTCGAGGGCATCGCGCAGTCGGACATCCCGGCCTACCTGCACTCCCTGACGCCGGTGGTCCTGCGCGCCGACACCCGGGTGACCAACCACGGGTTCAGCAACGGCCAGGCCACGACCTTCCAGTCGGTCCTGCAGGCCGGCACCGCGGTGCTCGTCGACAACCACGGGGTGCCGCGGGCGCGCTGCTCGTGCGGCAACCCGCTGCTGCCGCCGGCCGTGCAGTCCTCCGAGGCGTTCACCGGCAGCCAGTGGTCGACCTTCCACGCGCAGAACGTCGTGGTCGTCCAGCCGGCGCCGGTGGTGATCACCGTCATCGTGCTCTACGACCCGCAGACCGGCCAGTACTTCGGCCGCCCGGCCGGCAGCCAGGGGCCCGGGGACCACACCGTGCCGCCGCCGACGAACGCCACGTCGCCGTCCACGTCGCCGTCCACGTCGCCGAGCTCGCCGTGTCCTACGGGGACCGGGAGCGGTTCGCCGAGCTCGCCGGGTTCGCCGGGTTCGCCGAGTTCGCCGTGCTCGTCGACGCCGACGTCCACGTCGAGTTCGCCGTCCGGGTCGTCGACCAGCTCGACGTCCTCGAGTCCGGCCACGTCGTCGACGACGGGGACCGAGACGGGTAGTGGGACCGGGACCGGCACTGGCACGGGCACCTCTTCGGGGACGTCGAGTCCGGCCTCGGGGTCGACAACGACGTCGGCCCCGACCGGCGGGAACACCTCCTCGCCGGCACCGGCGGGGACGTCGACGGCGAAGCCGTGAGGTGAGCGCGTAGCTGCCGCGACCGGGCCGAACGGCCTAGTGCGGAAACGACCTTCGCCCCTGACCCGCCGCGTCCAGGCCGCCGTACCGTTGTGTGCAGGAGGCGTCATCGGACAAAAGGCAGCAGCCGCACCTTGCCTGCCTCTGCAAGCCGGAAGGCCGGCGTCATGAACGGATTCCCCGAACCGGTTCCGAGACCCGGGCCGGAACCGCGGCCCCAGAAGCCGCCCGCGGACGGCCAGCAGCGCCATCGCGCGCAGCACGCCGCGAAACCGACCTGGAACCTGCACCTGGAGTCGGTCGGCAGCAACGTGGCCAGCCGGTTCCTGACCGAGTCGCCCTCGGTGGTGGTCCTGGCGGTGGAGGACCTGTGCTGGCAGGCGGCCACCGAGGACTGGAAGCACCGGCGCCCGCACTGGTGGCGGCGGAGGGCGCTCGCGGCGTGGCATGCGGAAGGCGCTCGGCTTGACGCCAAGGCGGCGCGGTTGCGGGCGTTGGCGGACGACGTTTTCCAGGAGCTTTGAGGCGAACCCCCACCACCCCCACGCCGACGGCCCGACTCCCCCGTTCGGCCGTCGCCCTGCTTCGTCCCGCACTACCGGGGCATAGGTGCACTGCTCGGGCGAACGCCCAAGAACGCCACAGAAAGCCCCAGCACACCGAGCCTGGCAGATAGGGAGAAGCAGCGATGTTCCAGCTCTTGTGGATCCTGATCGTGGGCCTCATCCTGGGCGCCCTCGCCCGCCTCATCCTCTCGGGCAAGCAGAACATCCCCATCTGGCTGACCATGCTCGCCGGCGTCGGAGGCGCCTGGCTCGGCAACGCCGTCTCGGGCTGGATCGGCGTCCGCCACACCGGGGGCGTGGACTGGATCCGGCACGCGCTGCAGCTGGGCTTCGCGGTGGCGCTGGTCGCCCTGGCCAGCTCGCTGTGGGCGGGACGGAACGCGGCGAAGCATGAGGACGCGCGGCGCTGAACGCGGCGTGGGACGCACCAGTTTCTATAGGGGCTGGCGGGGCTGTTCTTCATGCGTGGTTCGCATGTGTCACACGGTGGTCGGCCGGCTGCTCTTCCGGCCTCAAGCGCTGCCCGAACCTCTGCCTCCTGAGGCAGGAGCCCACTGCCCGGCTTTCCTACCGTGGATCACGCAGGCGATTCGGCGCCGGGAGGAGCGGCGGCGGGCCCGGACCGTCGGCGAGGCTTCCGATCTCGCCGCGTAGTTGGTGGCGTGAGGTGATGCCGAGCTTGGCGAAGGTCTTGCCGAGGTGGTACTCGACTGTCTTCGCGCTCACGAACAGAGTGCGCGCGATCTGCTGGTTGGTCATGCCGTCGGCGGCGAGGCAGGCGATGCGGTGCTCCTGCGGGGTCAGCGCCGCGGGTGCCGGGACCGACGTCCGCGTGCCCTGATCTCCGGTGCGGGTTCGGACACCGGTTTCGTCGCCGTCACCGCCGTCACCGCCGCCGCGGCCGCCGGTGCCGTCGGCGACGCCCGGGAGCTGGACGCCGATCGCCGTCAGCTGTCGGCGGCATCGGTCGGCGAACGGCCAGGCGCCGATGTCGGCGTAGCGGCTCTGCGCCGATATCAGCCATCTGATGGCCGCGTTGCGGCGTCGGACGGCCAGCAGGAGTCTGCCGTGGTCGTGTTCGAGCCGGGCCAGGGTGAAGGGCGATACCGCGCCGGCCGGCCGCTCGATGGCGCGGACCAGCAGCTCGGCCGCCGTCGTCCGGTCACCCTCGGCTGCCGCGAGGCGGGCGCCGAGCCGGACGGCCACCGCCGATTCGGGCAGGGACGGCGGCAAGGCGGCGCGCAGCGCGTCCAGGGCGGAGCGCGCCGCGTCCAGGCGGCCGGTGTCGATCAGTGCCTCGGTGTGCAGTGGACGCCACCACAGTTGGTAAAGCGCGAAGAGGTCGGGTTCGGCGGCCAGGGGCGCGAGGGCCGTGAGCATGGCGCCCGGCTTGTCGCGCGCCTGGGCCAGCATCGCGGCGGCCAGGGCCGGGAACACCGCGTAGTGCGGGGGCCCCGGTGCCCACTGCGTCATGGTGACGAAGTCCAGCCATTCGGAGGCCGTCGTCCACTCCCCTTTCAGGGCGCTGATACCGGCGGCCAGTGCGGCCGCGGGGATGGCGGAGCGCCGGTCGCCGCGTTCCTCGGCCGCCTGGATGCCCTCCTCGGCCGCGTAGCGGGCCGCGCGCCAATCGCCGAGTTGGAACGAGGCGTAGCCGAGGTCGGCGTACACCACGGGCAGGACCGGCTCGACCGGGCCGTCGTGGGAGCGCAGGACCCGCTGGAGTTCGACGACCGCTTCGGCGGGACGGCCGCTCAGTCCCAGCCAGGCGCCGCGGGCCCAGCACAGGATCCCGTGGCCGCGGTGGTCCGCGGGACGGCCGCCGGAATCGGAAACCGGATCGGACACTGGATCGGGTGCCGGATCGAGTGCCGCAGCATCAGGTGCCGCAAAGGGCACCACATCGGATGCCGAATCGGGCACGGCATCAGGGGCCGCATCAGGACGCTCCGGGACCGAGCCGTCGAGTCCGGGAACGTACTCGCACCCCGGCGCGAGTGCCTCCAGGCGGCGCAGCGCGGCGTCGGCCGATCCGCGCATCCGGCCGTACGCGTCCGCCGCGAAGTACACCGACCACTCCCCGCACGGCGCCGGGATCCCGGGTACCGCCAGCACCGCCAGCGCGACGCGTTCCTCGCCCGCGAGATCTCCGGTCTGCGCGGCCAGCGCGGCCGTGGCGAGGTGGACGGCGGCGCGCACACCGGCCGGACGGTCGTGCGCCAGCAGCCCGGCTTGTCCCAGGAGTAATCGCGCGGTTCCGTACCTGCCCTCGCTTGCCGCGCGTCGGCCGAGGAACAGGTTGCGTTCGACGCTGGGTTCCAGGGGGGTGAGCCGTTCGCTGAGGGCCTGCGCCCATTCGGCTTCGAGGTGCTCGCCGCCCCACCAGGCCGCGGTGAGCAGTCTGCGTTCGCGCTCCCGGCGGTTCACCGAGAGGTCCGCGGACCACAGCAGCAGGGTCCCGGCGCGTTCGGAGTCGCCGGCGGCGCGGCAGCAGGTGGCCTCGTCCTCCAGCCGGCCGGCCAGGGCCGGATCGGGGCGGCGGCCGCCCAGGAGCAGGTGACGGTAGCCGTTGATGCCGCCGACCTGGTCGGAGACCGCGCGGTGGATCTCGCGCCGCAGTTCTGTGGGCAGGTTCCAGTAGACGACGTCGCGCAGGGCCTGGGGTTCGATGCGGACGCTTTCGGCGGGGCCGTGGGGGAGCCCTGATACGAAGCCGGCCTCGATCAGGTCGTTGAGCGCGGCGGCCGGGTCGGAGACGTCCGCGACGGCGGCCAGGATCGGCAGCGGGGCCTCCCGGTCCAGCACGGCCATCGCGGCCAGCAGGCGCCGGCTGGGGGCGGGCAGTTCGGCGACCGTGCGCACGATCGCCTGGCGCAGCGCCTCGGCGCGCAGGCGGCCGAGCGCGTCCTGCTCGCCGTCGGCTCGCGCCGCGGCCTGTCCCGTCGGCGGCGTCTCGTCCGGGCCGGCCGCCGGGGCCGGCCTTTCGAACACCTGCCACGGCGACGCCCATGCGATCGACATGGTTTCCCGCTCTCTCCGGTGCCTGGGCGCGACGTGTGTCCGCTCTTCAGGCCGGCGACCAAGACCTATCGCGGAGACGGTGTGCGCGGAATGCCTACACGACAGCTCAAATAAGAACCCTGTCAGGACTTTCGCGGAGCCCCGGCCGAGCTCTAGATGAGCCCTTCGCGGATGGCGAACGCGACCGCGTGCGTCCGGTTCCTCAAGTGGTACCGCGTCGTGACGTCGTGCAGGACGCCGGTGACGGTGCGCCGCGAGTAGGCGAGCTCGGCCGCGATCTCGTCGGTGGCGAAGCCGTCGGCGGCCAGGCGCAGCACCCGGCACTCGCGGTCGGACAGCCCGCTCAGCGACATGCCCTGCGGACGCAGCACGTGCTGTTGCAGCCGGCCCACCTGCTTGAGCAGCCGGGTCAGCAGGTCCGAGGGCAGTGCGGCGTCGCCCGCGGCGGCCCGGATCACCGTGGTGGCCAGCCAGGAGGACGTCGCCTCCCAGCGCCACAGCACGGAGCAGGCACCCGATTCCACGACGGTCAGCAGTTCGTCGTCGGACAGGGCGCTGACGACCAGAACGGCCTGCGCGCCGTCCCGCGATCGCACGGCCCTGATGAGCTCCAGGGCCTTGGGGGTGACGGTGTCCAGCGCGTAGACGACGACCCGGGCCGGGACCGGCGAACGCTGATCGACGAGCTCGAACTCGGCGCGGTGGCGCAATGCCGTCTCAAGGCCCGCTCTGGTGATGGGGTCGTCAGCGTGGATCGACACCGGTATCGGGGACTCCATGGTGACCTCCAGCGTCCGAACGGCGATTTGCGCCCTTCCCAAATGACCACGCCGTTGCGCAATTGTCGCCTAGGGAACCCCCTAGGAGCCTCCTAATCGTGCAGAAAGCATCGTGGAAAGTGACAGAACGTGTGACAGGGCGCGCAAAGTCGGCACCCGGTGATTGCGCGTTTCGCTGCGCGTTCGCGCAGGCGCCGGAGCGCTGGCGCTGCGAGGCTTGGCCGGGAGACGGCAGACGCGGTTCGGGGTGCGCAGGAGAACGGGAAGGGGCCGGACAGATGGGAGTCTCCGTCGTCTTCGAGGGCGGCAGCGACGCGGCCGACGCGGTCGAAGTGGTGCCCGGCGAGGAAGCCGTGTGCGTCCTGCGGCTGGAGAACACCGGCATGGTGGTCGACCAGATCCTGCTCGACGTCCTCGGCGCGGCCGCCGAGTGGGCGTCGGTGGAACCGGCGCAAGTCAATCTCCTGCCGGGGGCCACCGAACAGGTCCGTGTGCGCTTCCGGCCGCCGCGGTCGGCCGGCCTGGCGCCGGGCGACGTGGCGTTCGGCGTGCGCGCGATGTCGACCGAGGATCCCGAGGGCTCGCGGATCGAGGAGGGCACCGTCAAGGTCGGCGGGTTCGGGGACCTGGCGGCCAGACTGATCCCCACCAACGCCTCGGGCCGCCGCAAGGCGCGGTTCCGACTGGTCGTGGAGAACCGCGGCAACCGGTCGGAGCGCCTGCGCGTGGAGGGCGTCGACCCGGCGGTGAAGCTGGGCTTCCGGATCCGGCCGGCGGTGTTCGTCGCGGCACCGGGCACCGCGACGTTCGTCCGGCTGCGGGCCGTACCGCGCAAGACCTTCTTCAAGGGGACCAACCGCACGCTGCCCTTCGAGGCCGAGGTGCACTCCGAGCAGGGCGACACGGCGAAGGCCGAAGGCGTGATGCTGGAGAAGCAGACGCTGCCGGAGTGGGTGCTGCCGTTCCTGGGGATCTCGCTGGCGGTCGCCGGTGTGGTGCTGGCGCTCTGGTTCGCCGTGCTGCGGCCGGTGGTGCACTCGGCGGCGACCGCGTCGAACGCGGCGGCATCGGCCGCGGCCCAGGCGAAGAACGCGGCGGGCAACGCCTCGGCGGCGGTGTCCAAGGCCGCCTCGACCCCGGCCAAACCGCCCGCGGCACCGGCTTCGGCCTCGTCCGCGACGTCCAGCGCCCCGCCGGCGCCGGCGTTCAGCGTCGTCCTGAACTCGCCCCTGGTCGCCGGGGCGTCCGCCCGGGCCCAGGCGTCCGGCGGCGGCACCGCGCCGGCCGACCTCGTGTGGTCCTCCTCCGACCCGAGCGTGGCCACGGTCAACCCGGCGACCGGCCTGGTGACCGCGGTCGGCCCGGGCACGGCGACCATCACGGTGAAGAGCACCGGCAAGTCCTCCCCGGTCAGCAGCCAGACGACGCTGACCGTCGTGGGCAAGCTCGCCGTCACCACGACGGCGTTGCAGAACGCGGTGCAGGGCAAGGCTTATACGGCCTCGCTCAACGGAACAGGCGGCACCGCGCCCTACACCTGGTCGGCCGTTCCGACCTCGTTGCCGCCGGGCCTGACCGTCTCCGCGGCCGGGATCATCAGCGGAACCCCGACCGCACCCGGGACGAGCACGATCGTGGTCCACGTCGCCGACGCCGGCCCGCCCGGCCAGTCGCCTCCGGCCACGTCGCTGAAGCTGACCGTGATCGGCGTGCCGGCGGTGGCCGTCTCGGCGCTGCCCGACGCGACCGCGGACGTCACCTACCCGGCGCAGAACCTCGTCGCGTCCGGCGGGACCGGGCCCTACAAGTGGTCGCTGGTCCCGGGCCAGGGCGACCTGCCGATCGGGCTGACCCTGGACCCGGCCGCGCGGACCATCGGCGGATTCCCGACCACGGCCGGCAAGTCCTCCTTCACCGTCCAGGCCACGGACGCCAACGGCCAGACCGCCACCCAGCGCCTGACCATCACCGTCGCCAACCCGCTGATGATGACCACCCTGACGCTCCCGGACGGGGTCGCCGGCACGCAGTACTCGCAGCAGCTGGAAGCCTCCGGCGGGACGATGCCCTACACCTGGTCTGTGCCTCCCGCGCAGCTGCCGGCCGGACTGACTCTGGGTTCGACGACCGGGCTGCTCAGCGGGACCCCGCAGAAGAACGGCACCTTCACGTTCTCCGTCTCCGTCGCCGACGCGGGCAGTCCGGCCCGGACGGTGTCGCAGTCGTTCTCCGTCCGCGTGGTGACGGGTTTCGCCATCACGACGTCGAGCCTGTCGCCGGTCGAGGTCGGGCGGCAGGTCGGCGTGGCGCCGACCGTCACGACAGCCGCGGCCGCGCCGCCGCCCGGGATCCAGCTTCAGGCGGGGGGCGGTCAGCCGATCAGTACGCTGCCGGGCACGCCCCCCACGCCGGTGTACGCGTGGCAGCCGACCGGCACGCTGCCGCCGGGCCTGCAGCTGACCTCGACCGGCTTGCTCACCGGGACGCCGTTCTTCACCGGCACCTTCTCCTTCAGCGTGCAGGCGGTCGACGCCAGTTCGCCGCCGCTGATCGCGATCAAGAACCTGACGATGCAGGTCGTGCCGGCGCTGCAGATCACCACGGTGTCGTTGCCCTACGCGCTCACCGGTCAGACCTACAGCCACACCCTCACCGCCAGCGGCGGCACCGGTATGTACTCCTGGAAGCTGGCCTCCGGGGACGTCCTGCCGCCCGGCCTGGGCCTGGACTCCAACACCGGTGTGCTGTCCACGACCTCGGGGCCGGTCGGGACCGCTCCGGTCGCCACGACGAAGCTCACCTTCATCGTGACCGATACCGGGACCTCGCAGACCGCGTCCTGGGGCGTCAACTTCGGCGTCGACGCGCCGCTGGCCTTCTCCCTGGGCGGCAGCCTCAACGCCTTGCCCGAGGCCGCCATCGGAACCGCCTACGGCGCCAACGGCGCCGGGGTGCCGCTGGCCGGCACAGGCGGCAGCGGCAAATACCAATGGCTGGCGACCGGATTGCCGAACGGCTTGTCGGTGAACTCCTCCGGAGTGATCTCCGGAACGGTGTCGGCCAACGTCGCGCCCGGGCCGTATTCGTTCCAGGTGACGATGAGCGACACCGCCGACAATGTGCCGAACGCCGTGCAACCGCTGTCCATCACGATCGCGCCGCTGTTGAGCGTCCAGGGGACGTCGCAGGGTTCTTATAACTGGCAGGGGAAGGTTGGCAGCACGACGCCGTACACCGCCTCCGTCCAGGTGAACGGCGGCCTGGGCCCGTATCAGTACGCTGTCTCCGGCTTCAAGGCGACGACGTCGATCCAGGTGAGCGCGGCGGGTCAGGTCTCCTGGAACCTCGACACGCCCTGCGATCTCCCCTCCCCGCCCAGCAGCTCCCCGGGATCGGCGAAGTTCACCTGTCCGCCGGTCACGGACAGCGGACAGGTGACGATCACGGACACCCTCAACCAGGTGGTGAAGGTCCCGGTGAACCTGACCGCCGATTTCGACCCGCTGACCGTGACCTATCCCACCTCCGCCACCCTGGCCGCGGGCGACAGTCTGGACCTGTCCCAGGGGCCCGCGCTGAGCGGCGGTTACGGCGGCGGCTACGGCTACACGCTGGCCCCGTTCACCTGCCCGTCGCTGACCGCCGGCGGGACCACGGTGAGCGCGGCGACCGGGTTCAGCCAGCCGTGCACGGTGACGGTGAGCATCACGGTGACCGGACCGGTGTCGAGCACCGTGTACGTGATCTTCTCCTACCAGGAGACGATCAACCCGCCGCCGCCACCGCCTCCGCCGACCAGTTCCTCTCCGACGCCGACTTCGTCGAGCACGGTGACCAAGCCGACTTCGACGGTCGCTTCGACGCCGGCGGCGACCCCATGAGTACGACACCGAGCACGACACCGAGTACGACACCGAGCCCGCCGCCGTCGGTCGCGCCACTGGACGTGCAGATGCTGCAGACCGCCGCGGCGCTGGAGAACCTCGCCGTCAAGCTCTACGCGATCGCGGCGGGCCTGCCGGCGACGGCGTCCGGACAGCAGGGGCTTCGTGCCCTGATAACGCAGAACCAGGCCCACCACACCGCACACGCCGACGCCTTCAACGGCGCCTCGGTCGCGGCGGGCGGGACCGCACAGCATGCCGCCGATCCACGCTATACGGACCTGACCCAAAGGGTGGCCGCGATAAAGGACCCTGTTTCGCTGGCGACGTTGCTGGAGGAAGTGGAAGACCTGATGGCACAGACCTTCGCACGCTTCGCACCGCTGGCCGGGTCCACCGCCGCCCGCTCGCTGCTCGTCGGCACGGCCTCGGTCGAGGCGCAGCACAGTTCGGAGCTTCTGATCGTCCGGGCGCTGCCGGACGGATCCGGGGTGGGCACCGCGGGGATCCCCCGGGCTGTGTATCCCACGGCGGAAGCGTCCGCCGTCAACGAAGGCGCGGTGCGATGAGCGGGCCCTCTCGCCGAGTGTTCGCCCTCGGTATCGCGGGGATCGGTGTCGGACTCGCGGTTGATGGCTGTGGCGGTACCGGCCACAGCAGCCACGCCAAGAGTCACGCTGCCGCCACTCCGGCGTCGCCATACAGCGGAGACCTGCGAACCGCTGCACTCGCAGCGGCTGTGGAGAACCAGGCGGTGAGTGCGTACCAGGCCGTCGATGCGGCGCTGCGCGCGGGAAAGTACGGGCCGGCCGTTCCGGGTCTGGCCGCGTTCGTGGAGTCCGCCATGGCGCATCACAGCGAGCACGCGGCGTCGTGGAGCAATGTTCTGCACGGCGCCGGGAAGCCGGACGTCGCCGGATCGCCGCTGTCCGGCCACGCGCAGCTGATGGCCTCGATCGGCGCGGCCACGAGCACGGACGGGATAGTCGCCGTGCTCCAGGACTTGGAGACCCGGGCGGCGCGGACGTACATCGCGGCGGTCGGCCGGCTGTCGGGCAGCTCGGCCATCGCCGTGTCCGCCGCGACGATCGCGCCGGTCGAGGCGATGCACGCCGCGGCGCTGGCGTACGCGTTCACCGGGCGGTCGGCGGTCGTCGGGACGTTGGGGCCGGCCGGCGCGGTGCCGGTCACCGCGCTCACGGTGTGAACCAGAGCACCGTACGAACCAGAGAACTGCGAATCATGGAACCGTGTGAACCACAGAGCGGAGAGCAGCATGCTGCGGGACGCGGATCTGTCGCTCGCGAGCTGGCTGGAGTCCAGCCTGCCGCCGGGTACCGGCGTCAGGTTCGACGCGCCGCGCGCCCGGTGGCAGGAGCAGGTGCCGGAGGCTCCGTTCGTGAGCGTGTTCCTGTGCGACATCCGCAAGGACGGCCAGCATCAGCCCTCCTCGGGGTGGTCGGACGTGCGGGACGGCGACGGGCGGCTGGTCGGCCGGCAGTCGCCGCACCGCTATCACCGGCTCTCCTATCTGGTCACCGCGTGGGCGGGGGCGGCGGTCGGCGAGCGTGGGGCGTCCGCGGCGACCGCGACGGCTTCGGTGTTCGAGGAGCATGAACTGCTCGGTGTGCTCATCAACGCCTGTGTGAGTACTGAGACGCTCGGGGAGGACCATCTGAGAGGGTCCTTGGCCGAGGCCGGGCTCCCGGTGTTCGTACGGTGCGGGGACGGGGATTCGGGACCCTCCCCGGTCACGGATCCGTGGCCGGGGCTGGGGATCGCGCCGCGGGCGCACCTCGTGCTGGAGCTGGTGGTACCGGTCGTGCCGCCGGTGGCGAAGGACCTCGCGGCACCGGTCCGCGAGGTCGTGCTCCGGACGCATCAGCTGCCGGACCCGGTCCAGGCCGTGGAGACGGTGCGCCGCCGGGACGGCCGCCGGGAGCTCCCCTGACCCGTCAGCCCGCGGCCACTGTCACGTTCGTCGTGACGAAGCGGGCGGTGCCCGGCTTCTCCACCTCCGGATCGGGGATCGGGCCGGTCGGCGTCGGCTGGGTGGCGGGCGTCTCCACGGTGAACATCGCGGTGAACGATCCGCCTTTAATGAGCAGCGGCTTGCCGCCGTTGGTGGTCTTGCGGGTGAGGTTGTCCGGCATGAGCGTGAGCATCAGGGTTCCCATGCCGGGGATCGTGAAGGGCGGCGCCGTGTAGGCCAGGGGGACGCGCAGCTCCATCGGCAGCTCGTCGCCCAGCAGGCACACCGGCACGCCGGCGACGGTCACGTTCGTACTCGAGCCGGTCAGCGGAACCGGGGCCTCCAGAGCCGGAACGATGGCCGGCTCCGGGATGGTGACCTGGAGCAGGTCCCCCGTCTTGATCACGGAATCGGCCATCAGAGCGGCAGGCCGAAGAACTCGACGTCGGCGACGGCGACGGTGGTCTCGGCGTCGTCCGGGTAGACCGACCCGACCTGGATGGTGACGGAGGTGACGCCGGCCGCGTGGGACAGGGGGAACTCCTGCTGCTTGGGCGTGTCGCTCATGGCGATCGTGGAGGACTCGCCGTCGGAGTACTTCAGCACCAACTCGCTGGGCCGGCCGTCCTGGGTATAGGCGTCGGCGGCCCCGGAGTACACGATGATCTTCTTCAACGTCACCCGCCGCCCGAAGTCGAACGTGAGCGTCGCCTCAGCCTGCATGGACCACGGCGCCGCCCAGTAGGTGTTGGTGTTCAGATCCGCCGCGGCCGCCGCCGGATGCCCCGCCATCGCCGCACTCGCACTCTGACCCGCCGGCCGAATCGGCTGAAGCCCGTCGCCGATCGCATTCATGACGCTGGTCTTGGCCCCCTTCACCCTGCCGTTGACCATCGACCGGAACGGCGGATACGCGCCATAGACCAGGCCGCCGACCAGGATGACCACCCCGACGACCACCCGACCCTTGCGATAGATCTGCCGCAGCCCGAACTTCAGGTCGAAACGCGGCTTCGCGAGATCAGAGCTGCCCTGCTCACTACTGTCAGTGCCCTGACCAAGCTTGACCACCCGGGGCCCCCGCTTGGGAATGAAACGGCGCCACCACGGCTCCTTGACCGCGACCGCCGCGACCAACGACACACCGCACCGACTACAGAAGCGCCGCGAACTCGGATTCCCCTCACCACAACTCCCGCAGACCAGATCACCGGGCAACAGCCGCCGACTCGGCGCGGTCTTGGTCACCGCGACCGGACGTGCCTTCGCGACACCCGGCGCCTGCTCGCGGATGCGGTCGGGGGCTCGGGCCGGGATGGCGAGCGGGGGCTCGGGAGGTTCGGGCGATTCGGGAGGCGCGGGAGGCGCGGGCTCGGTTTTCGATGCGGCTTCAGGCTCAGGCTGGGGTTTCGGCTTCAGCCCAGGCTTCGACTCGGCGAGATCCTTCAGCTCGGCCTCCGAGGTAGCTTCAGCGGTCGGTTCCGGCTCGGCGTCAGGCTTCGGCTCGGTTTCAGCCTCAACCTTCGGCTCATCGCCGTCCTTCGCCGCGGCCTCCGACTCGGCCTTCGCCTCAGATCCGGCCGCCGCCTCAGCTTCAGCCTTCGGCTCATCGCCATCCTTCGGCTCAGCCTCAGTCTCCGACTCGGCCCCAGCCTCCGGTTCCGGCGCCGACTCAGACACCGACTCTGGCTCAGACACCGGCTCCGGCTCTGGCGCCGGTTCCGACGCCGGCTCACCAAACCCCATCGACGCGAACGCCCCGAACGGATTCGCCTCCTCCCCGCCGCCGCCCTCGCCGGCCCCGGCTCCCGCTCCCGCCTCCGCCGACGGGCCGGCGATGGCCACGTTCGCCGCGTGGATCACCCTGCTCAGCAGGCCTACGCGCGGGGCGGCGGCGGTTTCCTGCTCGCGCTTGTGCACCTCCTCGACGATCTCCTTCGCGACCGCCGGTTCCTGCTTCTCGCCGGTCCACTCCAGGAAGCCGCCGCAGGAGCCGCAGAAGGCGTCGCCTTCCTGGTTGCGGAACCCGCATTTGCGACAGACGATCATTGCTCGACGACCTCCAGCCGGTGCGTGACGTGGGCGGGCTTCTCCGCGGCGATCAGGTGTTCCAGGGCCGCGATGTCGATCGGGGTGTTGCGCGGCACCCGGACGCGGACGGCCAGCCAGGCTCCGGGCTCGCCCGGGAGGGGGGCGTTGGGGGTGGTGGACCAGGCGATGCCGCCGTTGTCGGTGATCTCCGCCTCGCCGCCGGTGACCAGCTCTATCAGGGCCCGGATTCCCTCGGTGGTGCCGCGCTGGCGGTACAGGCGGACCGAGTGCGCCACGGCCGCGCGCTGGCGCTCCGGCGGCCAGTTCTCGTCCACGACCGCGCCCAGCCAGCCGGCCAGCCAGCGGGTGAAGTCCGCAGGCGCCAGCATCGGGTCGACGTAGGCGGCCAGGCAGTCCAGGGTCGAGATGGCCGGGGCCAGTACCTCGTCGAAGGCCTCCGTCCACTGCATCAGCAGCGGGTCCTCCTGCATGATGCCGGGCAGCAGCGTGCCGATCGGGTACGGCGTGCCCAAGCCCTCCACGGCCCGGCGCATCAGCGCGCCTCCACCCTGACCTGGTGCTCATAAGAGAACACCAGGCTGTTCACGTCGAGGTCGATCCGCGTGCTCTCCTTGCCGCGCGCGCCGGTGATCGGGTCGGCGGAGAACAGCCGCACGTCCTCCACGAGTTCGACCCCCGACACCTGTTGCAGGCGGCCGAAGATCTCGCCGGCCTGCACCGGCCGGCCGAACGGCCAGCCCGCGCCCTCCGGTCCGCCGCCCGGCAGAGGATTGAGATACGTGTACAGGGTGCTGAGGGCGTCCTCGCGCAGCCGTTCGGTGTTCACCCGCGGCCGGGCGACCAGGCGCGCCACGACCGTCACCCCGCGGTACAGCGGCGGTTCGAGCGCGACGCGGGTGCCGACCACCCGGGCCTTGTCCAGACCGGCGGTGATCCGGGCCAGCGTCGGCTCCGGCGGGATCAGGTTCTCGAACAGGATGCGGCCGTCCTCCACCGCCGCGGCCGGGACGATCAGCACCCGTACTCCCCCGGCGTCCGCCACGTCGCGCCCGGCCGGGACGCACCGGACGCGTGCCACCTCCGGCGCCGCCTCGCGCGCCAGGACCTCGTAGTCCTCGGCGGTCACCGCGCGGCTGCGCGTGCGGACCAGCAGCGGCCCGCGCGCCTTCGCCTCCTCCAGGGTCTCCCCGTCCACCCCGCCCTGCGCCGGCCGCCTGTTCTCGACGGCGGAGACCGACGGGACCGACGACTTCAGCCGGCACAGCGACCCGGCGGCGACGTTGCCCCGCGACCCGCCGCCGGTGGCGTACCCGCGGATGCGGACCTCGTCGCCCTTCTGGGGCACGGCTCCGTAGTACCGCAGGCTCCCGTCCGGCTCGCGCACCGCGGGGCCGAACAGGACCAGTCCGCTGACCGCGTCCAGCGTGAAGTGGCGGTCGTCGGGACCGCTGTCGGCGAAGTGCTCGACCTGCGTCCACTCCAGCCAGCCCGCCGGCGAGCTCGTCTCCACCACCGGCGGCCCGTAGCCCACCAGGACCGGGCTGCGCCGCAGCGGGAACTGCTGGCCCGGCACGCCCTCGGCGCGGCCCAGCGACTCGCTCTCGACCGGCTCGGCGTGCACGGCCTCGACGGTGCCGCCGACCGTCCCCACGCTCAGCCCCTCGATCACCGGGGATCCGGTATAAGGGGGCTGGCCCGGCTCGGGCTCGATGATGCGGGCCCTGATCCACCCGGCGCGCTCACCGTCGATCACCCCGGCCGTGTGGCCTTCCGGCACGTGCAGCACGATCGCCCCGGACCTGTTCAGACCGCCGGTCTCGTCGAGCCCGACCCCGCAGGGCACCCAGCCGTCATCGGTCCGCGCCTCCCAGATCAGCGGCGGGTAGTCGGGGTTGACGCCGACGCCTTCGACCCGGCCCCGGAAGCCCAGCCTGATCACGCATCCGGGCACCGGCTCCGACAAACCCGCCAGCAGGGCGTCGCCGACGACGGGACGCTGCCGGAACGCCCGGAACGACTTGCCCTCGGCGAGTTGCCGGGTGCGGTCCTCGCTCGCCGTCCCGTCGTCGACCGGGCTGCGGAGCTTGGCCAGCACAGCGGGAACCAGCGTCAGCTCCCTGGACGTGCTGAACACCACCGACTCGGCGGTGGCCGTGCGCAGCGTGCCGACCCGCGCGCCGGCGGGCACGGTCAGCCGGGTGTGCGCCGGGCTGGAGAGCCAGAACGTGACCGGGGCCCGCGCCGGCGTCGGCGCGAGCATCCGCAGCCCGATCATGTTCAGGAAGCTGATGTACAGCCGGTCCGGCACCCGGTTGAGCCGGTACAGGAGCTGGTCGGTCATCTGCGCGAAGGTCTCGATCAGGGTGACGCCCGGATCGGAGACGTTGTGGTCGGTCCACTCCGGGCAGCGCCGCATCACCAGGCGCTTGGCCTCGTCCACCAGGTCCTGGAACCGGCGGTCGTCGAGGTCGGGGGCCGGCAGGGGCATCAGTCCTCACCCTCCTGTCGCTGGGGGATCGTGTAGAAGGGGAAGACGAGGTTGCGCGGGCTGTTCGTGCCGGGCACGACGTAGCCGATGTCGATGTACAGCAGGCCGGGCCGGTCGGCGTCGGGGTACACGTCCACCTCGGCGACGTCGGCCCGCGGCTCCCACTGCTCGATCGCCTCGCGCACCACGTCGGCGATCTCGGCGGCCTTGTGCGCCCCGGCCCCGTCGAACACGTAGTCCCGCAGGGTGCTGCCGAACCCGGGCCGCATCGGCCGCTCGCCGGGATAGGTCGTCAGGATCAGCCGCATCGCCTGCTCCAGGTTGGCCGTCCCGGACACGGTGGCCATGCCGCCGGTGGGCTCGACGGAGAAGGGGAACGCCCAGCCGCTGCCGATGAAGTCGGTCACGGTCCTCACCCGCCCAGCGAGATCGAGGCGCCGGACACGGAGACCGTGCCCCGGCTCTGGATGGTCAGCGAGGCCGCGGACTTCAGGGTCAGCGAGTCCCCGCCGTCGATGGTCACGGTGCCGCCCTCGCCGGTGACGATGTTCACCGTGCCGCCCGGGCCGCACTTCACGGTCAGCTGCCCCGGCGGGCTCTCCGGCGCGCAGGCGAGCTCCACCGAACCCTTGACCGCGTCCATGACCAGCCCGATCACGCCGTCGCCGGTCCCGAGCAGGATCTGCGAGCTCTCCGGCTTCGGGTCCTGGCCCATCTCGTCCAGGAACACCAGCCGGTTGCCCGAGGCCGAGACGAAGCCGCGGCGCGCGACCGAGGAGTCCGCCCCGCCCGGCCCCTGGCGAACAGCGTCGCCGCCCAGACTGTAGGCGCTCTTCTCGGTCACCAGACCGCCGAGCACGTAAGGGCGCCGCGGGTCGCCGAACTCGAACCCGACCAGCACCTGGTCGCCGACCTCGGGCAGGAACATCGCACCGCTGCGCGCCCCGGCGCCGAACTGCACGACCGGGGCCCAGTCCGTGCGGACGTCCGGGGACAGCCACGGCAGCGTCAGGCGCACCCGGGCGTGGCCGTCGCCGATGTCGTCGACGATCGCGCAGACCGGGCCGGGGATCCGGGCGGTCGACCCCGACGCCGCGGCGCCGCCGGAGGCCAGGCCGAGCAGGGTGCGGTCGTGCCCGCCGCCGGCGGCGAACTCGGTGCGGTAGCCGTCCTCCGCCGGGTCGAAGACGTGCCGGGCGCGGGTGACCAGCCAGGTTGCGGGGAAGTGCCCGGGGACGCCGGTGACCTTCACCGTCGTGCCGGGGCGGATCGCGGGGTCGCCCCACGCCTCGCCCTCGGCCTCGGCGAAGGTGGCGCCGACGGAGGCGGCGAGCGCTGCGGCAGCCGTCTGCGGGTTCGCGACCGGGACCGTGCCCACGACGTGGGCCGTCGGGCTCGGCGGGGGCCCGAGGTCCCGTCCGCCGGCCGGTTCGGCCTCCTCGGGCGCCGCCTTCTTGCCGAACAGGCCTTTGACTTCGGTCATGCCCTGGGTGCGCGGCGCCGAGACCGAGGCCGCGGAGGTCGGCACCGGGTCGGTCGCGGACAGCCGGGCCCGCAGCGGGTCCCAGACCCGGACCTCGACGTCCGGGGTCAGGTTCCCGGCGGTGACGCGGGGCTCGAAGCGCAGCAGGGTGCCGGGGATGGTCAGCTCCGCGACGCCTTCGTCCCCGTGCGCGATCTGGGACGCCTTACGGAAGTGGAAGCGGCCGTCGGCCATCCCGAACTCGTAGCCGATCTCGCCGGCCCGCTGGTCCAGGAACTCCCAGTCCGTCTGGTTGCACTGGAGCAGATGGTCGTGGACGGTGTCGGTCTCGAAGACCTCGCCGATCTCCAGGTCCGCCTCGCGGGCGATCCGCCGGGCGACGTCGGAGTCGGTCATGTCGTCGAACGTGCGGCTCCGGCGTGCGCGTTGCAGCCGGTGGCACAGGTCGTAGCCGCGCACGGTGGTCTGCCCGCCGTTGCCCCGGTAGCAGCCCTCGACGGCGGTGACCTCGCCCACGACCAGTTTGGCGCCGGCGGTGGGACCGGCGCCGACCTGGACGCGCGCGCCGATGCGGAGCCCGGCGTCCCCGAGCGCGGCGCCGGTGAGGTCGTGGAAGGTGAGCGCGAAGGCGGTGGGCCAGCGCAGGTGCGCGTCCACCTCGAGCCGCACCAGGCAGGTCGCGGCCAGGCCGGACAGCGCCATGGACCCCTCGCCGACGAGCACCTTCGGCCAGACGACGGGGGCGGTCTCCGCCGACCCGCTCATCCTTCGGTCTCCTGCGCGCTCGGCAGGTACACGGCCGTCCCGGGCCGGACCCGCAGCGGATCGTCGAAGCCGTTCGCGGCGGCGATGTCGCGCCAGCGCCCCGGCCCGCCGTAGGTGCTGGTCGCCAGCGCGGGCAGCGTCTCGGCGCCGGTGAGGACGTGCGTGCCGCGTCCGGGCAGGCCGCCGGAGGTCGGATTGGTCCCGGGCCTGGTGCCGGGGACCTCCTCGAGGGTGAGGGTGACCGTGGCCCGCACCGGTGTCCCGGTACGGCTGAACCTGGTGTACTTCGCGGTCACATCCGTGAGGTAGACAGACAGGCTCCTCTGCTTGCCCCAGCGGAACTCCAGGCTGGGGGGCCGCCACTTCAGCGCCGAGCCGGTCGCCGGGACGGGTTTGAGGAAGGTCCAGCCGATCAGGCGATCGCAGATCTCCTCCACGTCGTCGCCGTCGAAGACCACCGCGTCCAGGGTGATCTTCGTCTTGTTCTCGGCCGGCCGCCGCTGGCCGTTCCCCTTGGTCGGGGGGCTTGTCTTCGGGTCCGGCGGCGTTTCGGCCGGAACCGCCAACGCGGTGTGCGCCACCGTCATCGCCGCCGGGTTGTAGTGGAACAGGACGCTCTCATCGCTCAGGCTGAGCCGGGCATTGGCGGCACTGGCCTTGTGCGGGACGGATGTGTGCGGCAGGAAGCCCTCGTGCGCGAGGGTCAGCCGCTCCAGGGCGATCTCGCCCCCGGACGCTTTCAGCTCCGGTCCGTTCCAGGAGACGGGGACCGCGTTGTGCAGCGCCCAGGAGCAGACGGGGTTCTGCTGGCAGTCCTGCAGGGTGATGAGCACGATCCCCTTGGGCAGCTCCTCCATCCCCGCCTCGCGGTTCACCCAGTCCTTGACGAGCTTGTCGAGCCAGGTCTGCAGTTCCTTCGAGGGCTTGTGCTCCATGGCCCGCTCCAGGACCACGGGCGTGTGCTTCACGGCCTTCGGCAGCACGGCCTTGCCCCCGTAGTCGCCGCCGACCTCGATCTCCTCCCACTCGAACCCGACGTGTAGCCCGGTGCACGAGGACCACTCGCCGAGCCGCTGGCTGCCGGTCTCGGTGGAGAAGGTCACGATGAACCGCATGGACAGGCCATAGAGCGGGAACGCGGAGTCGGCCCCCTGCAAAGCCCGCGCCGCCGACATCCCGGTCGACAGCCCGGTGCCGGCGGCCGGCGCCACCGCCCCCGCGAGCTGGGCCGGCCCCTGCCCGGCGGCCGAGGCGAACATATCGATGGTCATGGACGGATGCCTTTCAGCTGCCAGGGGACGGTGCCGGCGGCGGGACGGCCCTGGCGCGCGCCCGGTGCCCGAGATTCGGCGGCGGGCAACGGCGCGCGGGCCGGCGCGGTCAGATCGGGGACAGCATCGAGATGGCGTCTTCCAGGAAGCCGGTGTGCGCGAGCTCGAGCGTCTCGATCACGGGCTTGCCGGTCTCGGCGTTCAGGTTGTCGATGCTCCACTTGATCGGGAAGAACTCGTTCAGCCGCCACTGGACGAGCGGCATCCCGGCGAAGTCCACGAGCTGGATCGTCCCGCTCTGCGGTTTCGGGTTCTTGGACGTCTCGTTCAGCCAGTGCTGCACGACCCGCGAGTACGGACTGGCCGCGCGGCTGAGCGCGATCGTCTCGTAGGTGGTGGCCCCGGGCAGGACGCAGATCTTGTTCCCCTGATCGCCCACGCGGTACTCGATCGGCTTCCATCTCACCGAGAGCCCGGACACCTTCTGCCATTCCCCGATGTGGTAGGCGACGTTGTCGATCAGGACCGCGTAGCGATGGCCCATGCCGACGAACCCTTCCAGGGCGGTCTGCGCGCTCTCGGCTCCGCCGAGCACCGATCCGAACCCGTCCACGCCACCGCCTCGATCCTTGTCTTGGGGTCTTCATCTCGCCCAGCCCAGCGGGCCGACCTCGCCGAGCCGGCCGGCGCGCTCCCGGTCCAGGAGCAGCTCACGTCGCAGCCGGCCCTCGATCCTGCGGTACACCTGGCCCGCGAGTTCTTCGACATCGTCCGGGTCGTCGAGGTCCAGCGAGCGCCGGCGGTCGAGCTCGGCGAGCTTGTCCCGCACCGCTGCCAGTGCCGGGTCCGGACCGGCCGGGCTGGCAGAACTGGCCGGGCTGGTCGGGCTGGTCGGGCTGGTCGGGCTGGTCGGGCTCGCCGGCGTGTCGGGGCGCGGCGGCCCGGCCGTCCCCGTGCCGACTCCGAGCAACGAAGCCGGACCGCTCGGCGGGACCGAGGGCGCGGCGGCGATCGTCACATCGGTTACTTGGCGCTGTACCTGGGGCGTCGCAGCGGCCTGCCACGGAGCCGTCCAGGACGCCGCGGGCATCGAGCCGCCCGCGTTCGGCGGCGTGATCGGCGGCGCACTGAGCGGCGTGCCCAGCCCGCGGGCCCGGCGTTCGGCGGCCACGGCCTCGGCTTCCAGAGCCATGCCGGCTGCGGAGTCCTCGGCAGGAAGCCCGGCGCCGAGAACTCGTTGCTGAGCGGCATGGGTGAGCTCGTGCGCGAGCAGCCCGCGCGCGACGGGACGGTCGAGCGGCCCGGCCTCGGAGGGCAGGAGCACCTCGCCGTCCCGGGCCAGGGCACGTGCGCCGAGCGCCTGAGCGGCGGCCGTCGCCTCGGGACCGCGGTGGATCGGCACATCGGAGACGTCGACACCCTGCTCCCGACGGACCGCCTCGGCGAGCGCCGGGGGTGCCACCTCCGGTACGGCGGCGATCGGCGGCGGTTCCTGCGGCCGGGACGACGGCTCCCGAGACGGCGTCCGCGGATGGATCAGGGCTTTGGGCGCCGGCGTCCGGGCAGCCGCCGAGGCGGCCGCCGGCTTGGCCGACAGTGCCGCGACGGTGCGCACCGAACGGGGACGCGCGCCTGCGGCAAAGCGGTAGACGAGGCGGACCGGCTTGGCTGCGCGCGGAGAGTCAGGGGCCTGGGGCAATGGAACCGCCATCGGCTTTGGCTCAGGATCCGGCACTGGCACTGGCACTGGCACCGGCACCGGCTCCAGCACCAACTCTGGCGGCGCGGCCTCGGCAGGGAGGACAGGTTCCGGTGGGACGGGTCCCGGTTCCGCGTCCAGAGCGTCCTGTGCGCGTATCGGACTACCGAGGCCGAGCCGCCGACTCTCGGCGAGCGAGGCACGACGGGTCGCCTTGGGCGGCTGCGCACGCTCTTCCGGCGGAGGCGGCGGCGCGATGCTCGACCACGTGACGCCCTCGGAAATCACATCGGGAATGGCATCGGGGGCGGCACCGGGCATCCATGGCGGACGGTAGCTCTCGACCATGCGCAGCCAGGACGAGGAGGCGTAGGGCGTGGACTCCGCGAAGGGTTCGCCCACGTACTCGTCGGCCGCCTTGACCAGGCTCGGATGCGGCGTGGGCGACGCGACGGACTTGGCAGTGCGGCGCTGGATGAGGGGAAGCCGCGCGGCTGGCGGCTCGGATGCCTGGACCCCGGCGGAGTGCGGATCGCTGGTATTCGGGCGGCTGGCGGGCTGCTGAGAAGTCAGCGGCTGAGCAGTGGCTCGAGCGGCAAGCTCTTCCGCGGCAAGCTCTCGAGTGGCGGGCTCTCGGTTGGCAGGCTCTCGAGTGGCAGGCGGCTGAGCAAGGATCGGCTGAGATGCGCGCAGCCGGGCAGCACCTGGCTGATCGGCGCGCACGTAGCCGGCGCCTGGCTGGCCGGCACCTGGCTGCTCGGCGCCCACCTGACCGGCGCCTGGCCTATCGGCGCGAGGCTGAGCAGCAAGCGGCTTGGCCGCCGGGGGCACTTGAGCCGCAAGCTCTCGCGCCGCTCCCGGCAACCGCGCGCCGAGCATCGCCCCAAACCGCCCGGCACCTGATCCAGCGCTCGTGCTTTCCCTTGTCCCCAATGTCTTTCGGCGACTCCCAGGAACCGGCTCGGCGCGAACCGTCGCCAGCCCCATCACCGTCCCGACAGTCGGCCCACCGCTATCAGCCGCGGGACGTCTGTCGTTCGGCGCCAAAATCAAAGGCTGGTCGACCGCGGCCGCCATCACCCCCATCGACGGCGCCACCGTCACCGCCGGCTCACGAACCGTCAAGACGAGCGGCGGGAGCAGCCTCCAGTCCGCCCGACCGACCGCCCGACTGACCGCCAGACCGCCAGACCGTCCGACCGCCCTGCCAGAGCCCTGATCGCTCCGCTCATCGCCGCTCCTGCGCTTGCGCCTCCGAAACAGCCGCAGCATCTCCCCTCCCCTCCCTCAATCCGATCCGCCTTCCCGCCCCTACACCCGCCGCCCGGCAGCCGCCCCCTCCGCCTCCATCCGGCTGTGGATCCGGCCGACCTCCCTGATCACCCGGGCTCGGTCCGGGTGTTCGAGGTCGAGCACGTCCCGCAGCGGCCAGTGCAAGTAGTAGGCGAGGTACACGACTTCCTCCCAGAGCCGGTCGGCCGTGTACGTCAGGATTCCCCCGGGGCATCACCGGCGATGTCCACCGCGAAGGCGTGCCCGCATTCGGGGCAGGCGACTTCGGCCTCCGTGTGGCCGTCCTGGTTGATGCGCCGGTAGAGGTCCTGGAGGAAGGCCAGGTCGGAGGCGAACAGGTTCTCGATCATGAGGGTGTCCGCTCCCTGCGCCGCGCCGAGCCCCGCGACCGTGCGGGCCAGCAACAGGACACTGAGATAGGCCGGGTTCTGCCGGACCCGCGGGTCGCTCTGGCTCGTGATCTCGTCGCGGGCCGTGGCCAGGCGCATCACGCCCTCGCGGTGCACCCGGCCCTGCTCGTCCACGTAGCCGCGGGGCAGGACGAACGGGTACTTCGTCGTCATCCCCGCCGAGTCTGCCGGCGCCGGCGGCTGCGGCCGTGACTGTGGCTGTGGCTGTGGTGGTAGCTGCGTCAGCATGCTCTCTCCCCCGCTCATGCGCCGGGCTGCATCAGGATCTGGTCGCAGTTCAGCGTCACGGTCTCGAACACGACCTCGCTCGCGCCGGCCATCAGTCCGCCGATCTCCAGCCGCGAGGGCCACGCGTTCTCCAGCAGGTACGTGATGATCGGCTGCCCCGACTTCGGCGAGGTGGACGCCGCGAACAGCTGCAGCGAGCAGGTCTTGCGCGCGCCGGGGTCGCCCTGGAGCACCGCCTGGTGCCAGGACCACATGTAGGTCGACGTGTCGAGTCCGCGTTTGAGCATCACCGACGGCGGGAGGGTCTTCCCGTACTGCTTCGTGTGCATGATCCCTCCCGGGCCGGTGGCGATGTACTCCACCGACTCCACCTCCGTGCTGATCCCGCTCAGCTCGCTGAACGTGGCGACCTGGATCCCGTCCACCTGGATCACGAAGGTCGACGCGCTCAGCACCGTCGGGTTGCCGCCGTCAACGGTCATCTGGTCCCTCACCCCTCTCCGTCGAGTCAGTCCGCTGCCGTCACTCCGAGTCCAAAGTGATCAGGTCGCAGGCGATCGTCACGTCCTCGGTGACGATGCCCTCCCCGGCCCGGGCCGAGGAGATGCTGATCTTCGCGCACCAGGCGTGCACGAGCGTGTAGCTCGCGAACGGCGACTGGCCGTTGATGCTGGGGAGCCCGCCGCCGAAGATCTGCAGGTTCAGGTGGTCGGCGCGCGCCGCCGGGTTGCCCTGGAGCGCCATCTGGTGCCAGTTCCAGAGCACCCCGCTGTTGTCCAGGCCGCGTTTGAGCGTCACCGTCGGCGGGGTAGTCACCCCGAACTGCTTGGTGTGGTTGACGTATCCGTTGTCCACCGAGATGTACTGCTCGACGTTGATGCCGCTCTCGATGCCGGCCAGCTCCTGGAAGGCAAGCTTCTGCAGCTGGCTGCTGCCCGGGATGTTCCCGGAGACCACGAAGATCGGCGCGGACGCGACGGTGGAGTAGCTGGGACTCGACATGTTTCCTCTCGCCCTTCCTGCGGCTCAGCCGAACCGGTCATTCCTCCAGGGCCGCGCCCTGCGAGTACTGCGACACCCGGAAGACGATGAACTCCGCGGGCTTCACCGGCGCGATGCCGATGTCGACGGTGAGGATCCCGGCGTCGCGGTTCTCCGGGGGGTTGTTCTCCTCGTCGCACTTGACGAAGAACGCCTCCTCCGGCGTGCGGCCGAACAGCGCCCCGCTGCGCCAGACCCGGCGCAGGAACATGGTGATCGTGCGGCGCACCGCGCCCCACAGGAACCTGTCGTTGGGTTCGAACACCACCCAGTTGGTGCCGTCCAGGATGGACTTCTCCACGAAGTTGAACAGCCGGCGCACGTTCAGATAGCGCCACTCGGCGTCGCTGGAGAGCGTCCGCGCGCCCCAGATCCGGATGCCCTGGCCCGGGAAGGACCGGATGCAGTTGACCGCGACCGGGTTGAGCTGGTCGTGCTCGCCCCGGGTGATGTTGGTCTCCAGGTCGATCACGCCGCGCATCACTTCGTTGGCCGGGGCCTTGTGCACGCCGCGGGTCTCGTCGCTGCGCGCCCACACACCGGCGACGTGGCCGCTGGGCGGCATGAAGACCGGACGGCCCCGGCCCGGGTCCATCACCTTGATCCAGGGCCAGTACAGCGTCGCGTACTTGGAGTCGTACCCGGCGACGCCGACGCGCCAGTCCTGGACCTGCTGGGCGCCGAGTCCGGGCGGGGCGTCGAGGATCGCCACCCGGTCGGCCATCAGCTCGCAGTGCGCGATCATGGCCAGCTGGACGGCTTTCACGCCCTCGAGGTCGACCGTGCCGGCCTGGTAGGCGGACATGAGGTCGGGGACGCAGAGCATGGTCACGTTCTCGATGGCCTCCAGACCGGCGAAGCCGGTGCGGTCGGCCGTGTTCCCGACGTAGTCGCTCGGGGAGATGTGGGCAGGCACGGTGCCGTCGGGCACAGCCGGAGCCGCCGCTGCCGTGGGGGTCAGCGCGACCCGGACACCCTTGGCCGGCACCAGTGCCGCCCCGCCCTTGACCTCCTCCAGCGCGATGAGCTTGGAGGATTCCTTGACGACGGTGGCGGCGTTGCGCGCGCCCCGCCGCGGCGAGAGGTTGTCGAAGACCTCCGCCTCGCGGCCGTCGACCAGGACGATCAGTTTGAACAGGTCCTCGCCGGGCTCGCTGGCGTCGGCGACCTCGACGGCCACCGCACCGCCGGTGCCCTCGGCGGCCAGGGCCCGCGCGCGCAGCGCCGGCCGGTTGCCGTCGCCCGCCGCCGGCAGCACGCCGGGTCCGGCCGATGTCTCGGGCTGCGCCGCCGCGGCCGCGGTGCCGTCAGACGCCACGCCGTTCGCCGCAGACGCCTCGTCGCCGCCGACGCGGACCACGTACGCCGCCCCGCCGCCGTTGAGGAAGTACCCGTAGACCGCCTGCGGGAGGTACCCGCCGTCGACGAACCCGCCGAAGGCCTTCGTGTACTGCGTCCAGTTCGTGACGAGCGTCGGCTGGTCGGGGACGCCGCGCTCGGTGAAGCCGACGAACGCGCACACCGCGGTGCCCACACCCTCGATGGGCCTGGAGCCTGAGGAGACTTCCTCGACGTAGATTCCGGGGGATCGGTAGGCAGGCACTGTCCCTCCTTGCTTAATGGGGGTCGGCGACGATCAGTCTCCTGGAGCGGGAAACGCTCCACGTGCGCACCGTGGCCGCCAAGGAGGCAACTTCCGGTGCGCGATAAGGCAGGACCATGACGCTGACTCGCGTGCTACTGGCGCACGACGAACGCGTTCTTCGAGGCGATGTAGGTCTCGAACTGCTGGCCCGTGCGCTGCGTCGTCGCCCCGGTGTTCGGGTCGTAGCACAGGTACCGGTCGTCGGAGGCCTGCGAACCGCGGTTGTAGATGGCGCCCTCGCTGTGCAGGTCGTTGCCGAACCAGATCCGGGTGTGGTTCGCGAAGGTCCGGTTCTGCACGTTCTTGATGACGGTCCCCCGGTCCATCGAGCCCCCGCCGAGCCGCCCCGACGCGTAGGTCACCTGCGCCGCGAGCCCGCCGCCGCCGGCCCACTGGACCATGGTCGCGACGGCCGCGTCCCTGTCCCCCTGCGGCATCTGCGCGAACTGGAGCCCTCCGGCCGGGCAGCCGTGCGTGAGCCAGTGGGTGGCCATGACCCCGCAGAACTGGTCGATCTCCGTGTGGAACGCCGGCGGGTTCTGACCCCGCCGGCCGACCCAGAAGTTGGGGTGCGGAGCGGCGAAGTCCGTGTAGAGGAACGGGTTCGCCGGCATGCCCGGCTGATACGTGATGGTCATGGCTTCCTCCCCGAGACCCGCGAAAAGGCGGCGTGGGTGCCGGGAACGGTCCTGGCCCCGCCTGGTCTCATCGGCCAAGCTAGCCGCGGGGCACGGCCGGCAAGATGCATGACCGGGCAGTGTCGGGGGTAGCGATCGACGCTCGAAAGAGCACCGCTCACCAGGGGAGTTCCGGCGCGGCGAAACGAACGGCGCCGGCCGGGAACGTCGTTCCCGGCCGGCGCCGACAGGCGGGCCGGCCGCTTACGCGGCCCGGCCCGCGGTCAAGATCACGCGGTCCCTACTGAGCCGCCCGCCGAGGCAGCTTCCAGTTCGGGCGCGGGTAGTGGCAGGTGTACCCGTTCGGGTACTTCTGCAGGTAGTCCTGGTGCTCCGGCTCGGCCTCCCAGAAGTCGCCGGCCGGGGCGACCTCGGTGACGACCTTGCCCGGCCACAGGCCGGAGGCGTCGACGTCGGCGATGGTGTCCTCGGCCACGCGCTTCTGCTCGTCGTCCACGTAGTAGATCGCCGAGCGGTAGCTGCGGCCCAGGTCGTTGCCCTGGCGGTCCACGGTCGTGGGGTCGTGGATCTGGAAGAAGAACTCCAGCAGGGCCCGGTAGTCGGTCTGCTCCGGGTCGTAGACGATCTCGATCGACTCCGCGTGGTCACCGTGATTACGGTAGGTGGCGTTCGGCGTGTCTCCGCCGGAGTAGCCGACACGGGTGGACACGACGCCGGGCTCCCGGCGGACGAGCTCCTCCATACCCCAGAAGCAGCCTCCGGCGAGAATCGCCTTCTCGGTGGCCATCGCTATTCCTCTTCCTAAGCTGGTCAGTGCGGGCTTGCCTTGCCCTTCCTACAACACCAGCGTAGGTGCTCACTCTTCCCGCGTCCTGACGGCCTGCGGCTCGGACACGGCCCCCGTACCGAGGCGCGCGCTGATCACGTACGCGACCACGACGGCCACGATCACCAGCGGGGTGAGCGCCAGGGCGTCGGAGGGGAACAGCAGGGCCGGCAGCAGCACGGACGTCATCGGCAGCCCCAGCATCGCCACCGCCATGGCCCCGATGCCCATGGCCGCGCCGGCGACCATCGGCAGCCCGGGCAGATGGGACATGGCGATCCCGCCGGCGGCACCGATGTACAGGCTCGGGAAGATCGGGCCGCCGCGGAAGCAGCTCAGCGACAGGGCGTAGGCCGCCGACTTGAACAGCACCACCAGCACCAGCGCGCCGGCCGTCCAAGTTCCCGCTTTGTCGATCAGCGCGGGCAGGGCCGTCTGACCGGAGAACAGCACCTCGGAAGCGCCGTGGCTGGTGCTCTCGGCGAAGGCGATCGCGCAGCCGGCCACGGCCAGGCCGACCAGCGGCATGAGGATGATCATGCGCGGCTCGACCACCGCCTGCAGGGCCAGGGACGCGCGGCGGATGACCGTGCCGACCAGCGCGGCCGCCAGGCCGATGACCAGCGCCCACAGCAGCTCGTAGCCGGTCGGCGTGGTGAAGGCGGGGGCGCCGGGGATGCTCAGGCTGAAGGTGCCGTACCCGGTCCAGTCGTCCAGTCCCACGAAGATCAGCGCGCCGACGCCGGCCGCGAGCAGGCCGGGCACCAGGACCACGCCCAGCATCGGCCCGCCGAGCCCGGCGGTCTCCATGATCAGGAACGCGCCGACGACCGGCGAGCCCAGCAGCGTGGCGATCGCGGCGAAGGCCCCGGCGGCGGCGATGGCGGCGACCGCGCGGTCCGGGGCGCCGCGCTTGAGCAGCCGCACCGCCAGGGCCCCGAGCCCGCTGCCGATGGCGATCAGCGGCGCCTCCGGGCCGAGCACGGCGCCAAACGCGAGGGTGACGAACGAGGCCGCGACGACGCCGGGGAGGTCGACCGGGCGGACCGTGCCGGACGCCTTGAACCCCTCGGCCGGCTTGTGGCCGGAAGTCCCCGGCAGGAACCTGATGCAGCACGCCACCACCACGCCGGCGACGAACAGCGGGATCAGCGGCCACCACACCGGCGGCTTGGACCACAGGTCCCCGGGCAGCGTCGTGAAGATGGAGGTCTGCGCCGAGGTGACCGCTTTGAGATAGAAGTAGGCCACGGTGGACACCACGACCCCGACCACGGCGGCCATCACCAGCATCGCCACGTAGGCGCGGGACTTCAGCAGGTCGGCGGGGTTCGGGGCAGACGAGGGCCCGGAGGCGGCCGAATCGGTCATAAGCGCATGTTAGTGGTCGAATGCGGGCAGCCGCGCTATGCCAGCCCGACGATCCCGTGGATGACGAAGTACGTGCCCACGATCGCCGCCGCGCTCAAGCCGATCACGCGGCCGTGGCGGGCGAGCCACTCGTTGACCGCCCGCAGGGCCGCGGCGGCGCGCTCCGGGGCGATCGCGTAGTACGCGATCGGCAGTTCGGCCATCAAGAGCACGATCGCCGCGAGCAGGATCACGTCGAACACCACAGCCGCCGTGCTGGGGTTGCCCTTGGCGATCGAGTGCAACGACGCCAGATACAGCGGGGACGGCGATCCCAGTACCAAGCCCAGCCCGACGACGACGAGAAGCCGCATCTCGCGCTCCTCGGGCTTCTTCTTGTCCTTCTTCGCGCGGGGCTTGCGGCGGGCCACGTACAGCCCGAACGCCAGGATGACCAGTCCGATGGCCAGGTCGATGGCCGGCGGCACCGTATGGTGCTTGCTGCTGTCGTCCACGCTGGTGCTCGTCAGCACCTCCACCACGGCGAAGCCGACACCCAGGGTGACCGCGGCCGCGGTGATCAGGAAGATCACGGCGTTGCGCAGGGGATGCGCCAAGCCCAGCAGACCGGCGACGATGAGCAGCGTCGACGGCGAGAACGCGGCGGCCACCGCCGACGGGATCGCCTCCCAGAGCATGATGATCACCTGCGCGTTTCGCCCGGCGGACAAACCACGCGAGGGGCCTGGCTGCTCCAAGCGGGTGAAGGCAGCGTCGGCTGAACGGATGGCGGCGTGCGATCGCGGCGAATAAAAGGTGTGATTCATGATGATGAACACCGACGCGGGGAAGGGCCGCCCGAAGCGGGACTCCCGCTGGCGCCGCAAGCACCAGAGCCCGGCCCCGGCCGGCCGTGAGACCTGGTGGGCCCCGCGCGACCGGAGCTGGTGGATCGGCGTCCTGTTCGCGATCGGGTCCGCGCTGTTCGCCCTCGGCGTCCTGCCCGCCTACGCGAACGCGGTGGGCCTGCGGGCCGACGGGCTCACCTTCTTCGCCGGGTCGGTCTTCTTCACCTCGGCCGGGTTCCTGCAGTACCGGGAAGCGGTCGACGCTGTCCCGGCCGGCCTGCGCCACGGCCGCCGCGTCCTGGTCTACCTGCCGGGCCGCATCGACTGGCAGGCGACAGCCTGGCAGTCGATCGGGACGCTGGCGTTCAACGTCAGCACCGGGCTGGCCGTCGGCGCCACCATCGGCTCGGACCTGTACCGGCACCACGTCTGGCGGCCGGACGCGGTGGGCTCCGTCTGCTTCCTCGTGGCCAGCACGCTGGCCTGGTACGAGGCCTGCCACGGATGGTTCGCGTGGCGGCCCCGGTCGGTCGCGTGGTGGATCACGCTGGCGAACCTGGCCGGCTCGGTCGCCTTCGGCGTGTCGGCGGCCGCCGCGTTCGTGCAGCCCGGGACGGCCGACCTGCTCAGCTCCCCGATCGCCAACCTCGGGACGCTGATCGGCGCGGTGCTGTTCCTCCTCGGCGCCGTCCTGCTCCTGGTCGAGCGGAACGAGGCCGAGGCCGGACCGCCGTCTCAGTGATGGAACCCGGTCTGCTGCGGCGCCACCGACGTCCCCTGCCGCCCCGCCTCCTGGAGCCGCTTGACCTCGCGCTCGATGTCGTCCCCGAGCAGCGCCAGCTTGTCGTGGCCGATGCCGTGCCGGACCAGGACGCGCTGGATCACCGTCTCCTGACGGTCCGCCGGGAGCGGATACGCCGGGACCTGCCACCCGCGCGTGCGCAGCCGGTCGGTCAGGTCGTAGAGCGTGAACCCGGCGTTGTCGGGGTCCTTGAGCTTCCAGCTCACCGCCGGCAAGGCGTTCTTGCCGTCGTACACGAGCTCGAAGGGTCCCATCTGCGCGACGCGGCGCCCCAGAGCCTGCCCGGCCTGCGAGGCGACCTCGTAGATCTTCCGGTAGCCCTCCCGGCCGTAGCGCAGGAAGTTGAAGTACTGCGCGATGACCTGGCCGCCGGGCCGGGAGAAGTTCAGCGCGAGCGTGGGCATGTTGCCGCCGAGGTAGCTCACCCGGAACACCAGGTCCTCCGGCAGCAGCTCCGGGGAGCGCCACACCACCCAGCCCACGCCCAGGGGCGCCATGCCGTACTTGTGGCCCGAGGCGTTGATCGAGGCCACCCGCGGGACCCGGAAGTCCCACCACAGGTCCGGCTGCAGGAACGGCGCGACGAACCCGCCGCTGGCCGCGTCCACGTGCAACGGGATGTCCAGACCGGTGTCCTTCTCGATCGCGTCGAGCTCGGCGGCAAGCTCCTTGATCGGCTCGTAGTCGCAGGTGTAGGTCACGCCGAGGATGCCCACGACGCCGATCGTGTTCTCGTCGACCGCCGCGCGCAGCTGCTCCGGCCGCAGCCCGGTGGCGTCGGGCAGGACCGGGATCTGGCGCAGCTCGACGTCGAAGTACCGCCCGAACTTCTCCCAGCACACCTGCACCGGCCCGCACACCAGGTTCGGCCGGTCCGCGGGCTTGCCGGCGGCCTTGCGCGCCGCGCGCCAGCGCCACTTCAGCGCCAGCCCGGCGAGCATCGCCGCCTCCGAGGACCCGGTCGTGGAGGTGCCGGCGGTCGGTCCGGGCGGCGCGTTCCACAGGTCGGCCAGGATGTGCACGCAGCGGTTCTCGATCTCCGCGGTCTGCGGGTACTCGTCCTTGTCGACCATGTTCTTGTCGACGCACACAGCCATCAGCTCGTGCGCCTCGTGATCCAGGAACGTCGAACAGAAGGTCGCCAGGTTCTGCGACGCGTTCCCGTCCAGGGCGAGCTCGTCCAGGATGAGATCGCGCACCGAGTCCGCCGGCGACGGGTGCTCCGGCATCCGCTTCTTGGGAAGGTCGCGGCTGGCCAGTGCGGTGCTGTAGCAGTCCTCAATGGCGTCCGAGTCGCCAGGGTCGACCTCGTGCAGGGCAGCCACCAGCCCGCCTCCTTCCGTCAGGTGTCAACACCCTGGCCGCTACCCTCACACTATGGGGTGAACCGCCCTATTCAGGTGAAAGTCACACCCATCTGGTCACGGCGGCCCTGACCGGCTGCGGCCACCATCCCGTGCCGCCATGATCCCGTGCTGTCGCAATCTCGTTGAAGCTTGTCGAAAATGCCACTGGGGCGACCCGCCCCGCCCTGGCTACGGTCGAGATATCCGGGCGATACGCCCCTTCGTCAAGCTTGCAGAAGGACGCTCTCGATGCACGTTCAAATCGTCTTGTTCGACGGGTTCGACCCGCTCGACGCCATCGCCCCGTTCGAGGTCCTGTACGCCGGGGGCATGGCCTCCGGCGGCGCGGTGACCGTCGAATTCGTCACCGCCGAGGGGCCGCGCGAGGTGGTCAGCGGCACCGGCGGGCTGGCGCTGCGCGCGACCGGCACCCTCGATCCGGACCGGGCCGGCCTGGTGCTGGTCCCCGGCGCCTCCGGCCGCGTCGGCGAACCCGGCGAGGTCCCCGAGGAAGAGGCGGGCGCCGCGGGTGAATGGCGGGCGGACGAGTTCATCCCGGTGCTGCTCGGCCGCACCCTGGACACCGGATTGCCCGCACTGCTGAAGGCCGCGATGGACAACCCCGAGGTGCTGATGGCCTCCGTGTGCGGCGGGTCGCTGGTCCTGGCCATGGCCGGGCTGCTGGAGGGCCGGCACGCCACCACCCACCATCAGGGCATGGACATGCTCGACGCGATCGGCGTCCAGGCCGTGCACGCCCGCGTGGTCGACGACGGCGACCTGGTCACCGGCGCCGGCGTCACCTCCGGACTGGACCTGGGCCTGTACCTCCTGGAGCGCGAAGTCGGCCCGCGGATCGCCCATGCCGTCGAGGAGCTGTTCGCCCACGAGCGCCGCGGCGTCGTCTGGCGCGGCGCGGGCCCGCTCCCCGCCGCCCTGTGACCCGATCCGAACCGTCAGAAGACCGCCAGAAGGAGAGCAAGCGATGTATGCAGAAGGCACCTGGGACCTGTCCATCTCGACCCCCGTCGGCAAGATCAAGGCCATGGCGGAATTCCGGGAGGAGAACGGGATTCTGACGGGCGTCGCCCGCGGAGCCGGCGAGGAGGTTCCGCTCGAGGACGTCGTCCTCGACGGCGACCAGCTCAGGTGGAAGCAGGCCATCACCAAGCCCTTGCGGCTGAACCTGGCCTTCTCCGTGCGGATCGTCGGCGACACGCTCACCGGAACCTCCAAAGCCGGACGCCTGCCGTCCTCGAAGGTCACCGGAGCGCGCCGCGGTGTGTGACGTCACGACCGGCGCGGAAACGACCGGTACAGAAACGACCGGCCCGGAAGCCGCCGGCACAAACCGCCGCCGGTTCTTGCAGATCCTCGGCAGCACCACCGCGGCATCGGTCCTCACAACCGGCACAGCCTCGGCATCCGGCAAGCCGCGGCCACACGGCAGGACCCGGATCATCCCCCTGGGCACCGCCGGCGGCCCGACCATCATGAACCCGGCCCGTGCCGGAACGTCCACCGCGATCGTGTACCAGGACCAGGTGTACCTGGTCGACCTGGGACTGGGTGCCTACCACCGGCTCGTGCAAAGCGGAATCAACCCTGCTCTGACCCCGGCGGGCAACACCCTCGGCGCCGTCTGCGGGATCTTCTTCACGCATCTGCACAGCGACCACGTCGCCGACTGGCCCGGCCTCTACTGGACCGCGGGCTCGAACTCGATCGGCCGCACCGCTCCCCCGATCCAGGTCTGGGGGCCGGGCCCCCGCCAGAGCCTCCCCCGTGTGTTCCCGCCAGGGCGGACCGCGCCGCCCGTCATCGATCCCGCCGATCCCACACCGGGCACGACGGGGATGACGACATACCTGCGGCAGTCTTTCGCGGCGGACCTGAACGACAGGGCCCGGGACGGCTCGGCGCCGGATCCCGGCGGCCTGTTCCAGATCCACGACGTCGGCCTCGCCGGGATCTGGACGCCCGATCCCGGCGGGATCCCACCCCGGCTGAGCACGCCGATCCCGGTGTGGCGCAACGGCGACGTGACGGTCACCGCCACGCTCGTCGACCACCACCCGACCGCGCCCGCCCTCGCCTACCGCTTCGACACCCCGGACGGCTCCGTCGTCGTCTCCGGCGACACCACGGTCAGCGAGAACCTGATCGACCTCGCCCGCGACACCGACTATCTGGTGCACGAGGTGATCGACCCGGAATTCGTCGACCGCGTCGTCGGCACGCTCCCGCCGGCGCAGGCCGCTCCGCTGCGCGCGCACCTGCTGGGCTCCCACACCACGATCGAGCAGGTCGGCGCCGAGGTCGCCGAACCCGCGCGGGCCCGCAACCTCGTGCTCACGCACCTGGTGCCCGCCGACAACCCGCTGGAACGCTGGCACCTGGCGCAGCGCGGGTACTCCGGCCGGGTCGCCGTCGCCGCCGACCTGGAGCCGATCACCGTCTGTTCCTCGGAAATGGGCGGCGGCTGACGCGGCGCACCACCCGGAGAGGGTAGTCAGAGGCGCGGAATCGGAGATCACCGGCTCGAATGGAGTCGCCACTGCACCGGATCCGTCTGCAATGCGAAGGTGACCGCCGATGACCACCACACAACCGTCCACCCCGCAGTCCGCCATGCGTCTTCGAGAACTGGTCTTCGGCGCCGCCTGCGCCGCGGCGATCCGGGCGGCGGCCTCCCTGGAGGTCGCCGACGCGCTGGGCGAGGAGCCGATGACCGTCGCGGAGCTGGCCTCGGCCGTCCGCGTCGAGCCCGGGCCGCTGAAGCGGCTGCTGCGGGCCCTGTCCAGCTACGGCGTCTTCGCCGAGGCCGACGGCGGCCGGTACACCCACACCGACATGTCCCTGCAGCTCCGCAAGGACACGCCGAACAGCCTGCATTACATCGCCCTGTGGTGCACGGAGCCGTGGACGTGGCAGGCCTGGCCCCGGCTGGACGAGGCCGTGCGGAGCGGGCAAAGCGTCTTCCCCGACCTGTTCGGCAAGGAGTTCTTCACCTACCTGCATGAGGACGCGGGCGAGTCGGCCAAGGTGTTCGACAAGGCCATGACCCGGTCCAGCAGGCAGTCGGCGGCCGACCTCGCGGGATTCCTGGTCCTGGACGGGGTCGAGAGCATCGCCGACATCGGCGGCGGCCAGGGGCACGTCCTGGCCGACCTGTTGGGGAAGCATCCCGAAGTCCAGGGGACGCTCCTGGACCTGCCGCAGGTGATCGAGCGGGCCGATGCCCGGCTGCGCGAGGGCGGCGCGCTGGCGTCCCGGGCCCGGCTGGTGCCGGGCGACTGCCGGATCGAGGTTCCGGTCCAGGCCGACCTGTACATCATCAAGAACCTGCTGGAGTGGGACGACGACAGCACCCGCAGAACGCTGCGCAACGTGGTCGCGGCGGCCCGGCCGGGCGCGCGGGTCGTGGCGGTCGAGAACCTGGTCGACGACAGCCCGTCGATGCGGTTCACCACCGCCATGGACCTGTTGCTGCTGCTGAACGTCGGCGGGGCGAAGCACACGCGGGCGAGCATGTTCGCCCGGCTGACCGAGGCCGGGCTGCGGGTCGACGAGGTGCGGGCCGTCAATCCGTACCTGCACGCCTTCGAATGCCGGGTCCCCGGCTGACGGCGGGCCCGTCGGCCGCCGCCGGAGTGTGATCGAATCAGGCCGCATGAGGGGATTCATCACCGACCCGGCGGGCCGCGCCGGGCTGCGCCTGAACGAGGACCTGCCCGAGCCCGCGCCGAAGCCGCACGAGGCCCTGGTGGAGGTCCGCGCCTACGCGGTGAACAACGACGAGGCCACCCTGATCTCGCGCCGCCCCGACGGCTGGCGCCCCGGACAGGACGCCGCCGGCGTCGTGCTCCGCGCGGCCGCCGACGGCAGCGGCCCGGCCGAGGGCACCCGCGTGGCCTGCTACCTGGACGCCGAGGGCTGGGCCCAGCGGGTCCCGGTCCCGACCCACTGCCTGGCCGCACTCGACGACGCGGTGTCCTTCGAACAGGCCGCCGCCCTGCCCATCGCCGGCCTCACCGCACTGCGGGCCCTGCGCGTCGGCGGCGCGGTGCTGGGCCGCCAGGTCCTGGTCACCGGCGCCACCGGCGGCGTCGGCCAGTTCGCGGTCCAGCTGGCGGTGGCGGCCGGCGCGACGGTGACGGCACTGGTCAGCAGCCCGGAGCGGATCCAGGACGCCCAGGCCCTCGGCGCGCACCGGGTGGTGACGTCCCTTGACGACGCCGAGGCCACCCTCGGCCCGTTCCACCTGGTGCTGGAAGGGGTCGGCGGCGACGTCCTGGCCGCCGCGGTCCGGCTCGTCGCCCCCGGCGGCCACGTCGCCTGGTACGGCAACCCGGGCCGACGCACCACCGAGATCAGCCTCGCCGACTTCTACGCACAGGGCTGGAACGCGCACATCGTCGGCTTCATCAGCCCGCACCCCGAGCAGACCAAGGGCGAGGACCTGACAATCCTGGCCCGCCTGGTCGCCGACGGCCGCCTGACCCCGCACATCGGCCTGGTGCTGGACTGGACGCGGACCCCCGAGGTATTCGAGCGGATGGCCGCTCGGGCGTTCCGGGGGAAGGCGGTGCTGACGGTGAGCGGGTGAACAGTGCGACGCTCGGCTGACTACTGAACTACTGACTACCGCCTACGGCTTCCCGACATACGCCGGCAGCGCCTCAAGACTCTGCCGCACAGCCTCGGCGCCGTACTCCAGCATCTGCCGCTCGTAGTCGCCGACCGCGTCGAGCAGCCCGCGGCCGCCGCCGTCGGTCTGGATCAGGCTGCGGCGCAGGACGTCGGCGTCGCGCAGGGCGGTGTTCGCGCCGTTGCCTCCGGTCGGGGAGGTGGCGTGGATGGCGTCGCCCAGGAGGGTGACCGGGCCGGGGGCCCAGCGGTCGCGCGGTTCGACGACGCGGATGGACAGCAGGGTGCTGTTGTCGGGGTCGGCCTGCTCGATGAGGGCCCGCAGGTCCGGGTGCCAGCCCTCGATCCGGGACAGGACGGCCTCCTGCGGGGTCTGCTCGCCGAGGGAGCCGTTCGCCGGCAGGATCATGGCCCAGCGGACGTAGTCGCCGGTGTCGGGCAGGGTCACCTCGGGCGCCAGTTCTGCGGCCGCCTGCTTCGGCGGGATGCGGAAGTGCATCGCGCCGAGCAGCAGGCTGACGCCGTCGCCGGCGATCTTCGCGCCCCAGGCCCGGGACAGGCCCTGGAACTGCTCGGTCAGCGGGGTGCGGCCGATGACGAAGCGGACGCCGGTGTCGGTCGGGAGCGTCCGCGGCGTCAGGACTGTGCGGACGGCGGAGTTGACGCCGTCCGCGCCGACGAGCAGGTCGGCGGTGGCGGACTCGCCCTGCGCGAAGTGCGCCTGGACCCTGGGGGCTTCGCCGTTCGCGCCGTCGTTCAGCACGTCGTAGCCGGTGAGCCCGGCGCCGGTGTGCACGTCGAGTCCGGTCAGCAGCAGGTGGCGGAGCACGTGCCGGTCGACGACCAGGCCGGAGCGGGGCGGGCCGAGCTCGCCGATCTTGTTCAGCCGCGGGTCCAGGATCAGCCGCTCGACGGTCGTGTCGTCGACGATCGCGTCCAGCAGCGGATGCCAGCGCTCTGGCAGGCAGCCGTGCAGCGCTTCGAATCCGGTCGGGTTCAGCACCAGCCGGTAGCCCTGAAAGCGGGCGGTGATCGCCGCGTCCCGCTCGTACACGTCGACGCCGATGCCGGCACCACGCAGACCCTGCGCCAGGCACACGCCGCCCAGGCCCGCTCCGATCACGGAAACTCGCATCACACACCTCCCGAGGAGACCACTTGAACACTGCTCAAGTTACTTGAGCAGTGTTCAATTCGCAAGTCCGCGGCAGGAGCGGGTCCGTGGCATGATCGGCCCATGCGGTTAACCCCGGCGGTGGTGTTGGACGCCGCGATCACGCTCCTGGACGAGGCCGGCCTCGACGCCTTCTCCACCCGCAAGCTCGCCACCCGGCTCGACGTCCGGGTGGGCGCGCTGTACTGGCACTATCCGAGCCGGCAGGCCCTGCTCGACGCGGTCGCCGAGCAGATCGTCGCCGAGGCCTCGGCGAAACCGGTCCCGGACGGCGACTGGCCCGAGCAGGCCGCCGCGATGATCCACGCCCTGCGAGACGCGATGCTCGCGCACCAGGACGGCGCCCGGATCATCGTCGAGATGGACGCCCCCGGCCCGAACGCGCTGGCCTACATCGAGCGGCTGCGCGCACTGCTGGCGGGGGCGGGAATGGACGCGGCCACCGCCACGGACGCCGCGGACGTGCTGACCAGCTATCTCAACGGCTACACGATCGAGGAACAGGCGCACAAGGCCGACCAGCAGCGGGCCGACGCCGACCGCGGATTCGCGTTCGGGTTGAACGTGGTGTTCGCCGGCCTGCGGACCATTTCAGTGTCCTGAGATTTGAGGGACGCATCCCGCGTAATAGGGCGGCATAATTAGGGAGTTTCCACTTCGTGGTGGCAGCACCTAAGGAGACTTTGAACCTTCGGCAAAATCGTGGCGGCATCAAAGCCCTGTGCCCCTGGCGCGCCGTATACTCCGCCGTTGTAAACGACGGCGACATTGGTCACCATGTCCAATTGCCCGTGGCGATAAGACAATTGTTAACCCGTTGGCGGAAATCAGCGCTCTCGATCACGGCGCCTCCGAGCCCGGTCCCGGCGATGACGATCTTGGGTCCGCCCCGCAGGTCCGCCGACCGGCCCGGCCCCTGCCAGACCCGGACCCATCGGATCAGGTGGCATGTCCTAGGCATATGCTGCACACTGGCAGCCCGGCCATCTCGACTTGCATAGGTGTCGGAAACTCAATGACCGAAGCCCCCTCCCCCACCTCGAAGGCGGCAGGCCGGCGTCAGCCGCACCTGCCGTTGATCATGATGTACCACTCCGTGGGCACCCATCAGCACGACCCGAACAACCTGGTCGTCACCCCGGAGCGGTTCGAGGAGCAGATGGCGACGCTGAAGCGCCGCGGGCTGCGCGGCGTCTCCGTGGCCGAACTCCTCGCCGCCCGGGCCGCCGGGTCGGCACGCGGCCTGGTCGGCCTCACCTTCGACGACGGATACACCGACGTCATCGAGAACGCACTGCCCGTGTTGCAGCGCTTCGGTTTCTCCGCGACGTCCTATGTCCTGGCCGGCCGGATCGGCGGGGCGAACGAGTGGGACGAGGGCACCCCGTGGCCGCTGGTGGACGAGGCGGGGATCCGGCGTTGGGCGGACGCCGGGTTCGAAGTCGGGTCGCACGGCACTATGCACGTGGCGTTGGAAGGCGCGAGGCCCGAGGTACTGCGAGCGGAGATCGCGGACAGCCGCGAGAGACTCTCCGATCTTCTCGGGAAACCGGTGGGCGGCTACTGCTACGCCTACGGGTCCATGGACGCCGCGGCCCGCTCGGCCGTCGCCGAGGCCGGCTACGAACACGCCTGCGCGATCATCTCCCGGCAGTCCCTGGGACCGCAGGCCCTGCCGAGGATCTACGTCGGGCAAGCGCACACATCCAAACATATTCTTAAAATGCTCTACACGTATCGGCTCCATCGTCGGATTTCAGGGCGGCATGCCCTATGATTTCGACGCCGCACGCCACCGACGGCACGGTGCCCCAGACAAGTTCGACCGCCCGCGATCCGGCACGAAGCACTTGTTCATCTGGTGCCCCCTGAGTACCCGCACCACGTGTAGTTCGCCGTATACCTTCTGCCACCAGCCATTGGCGGCGCCTCAGGGCTGAAGGCACCGCCGCCAGACCATCCCTTGGGGGGAAACTCGAATGCGATCGCTGTCGGTCGTGATACCGGCTTATAACGAGGCCGAGAACATAGAAGACGTAATAGCCTCCATACCGGTTTCGCAGTTGTCTGATTTGGGTTGGTCGACCGAGATCGTCGTGGTGGACAACAACTGCAGCGATGGCACCGGGGAGCTGGCGCGGGCGGCCGGCGCCCGGGTCGTGTTCCAGCCCGAGAAGGGCTACGGCAACGCCTACAAGGCCGGCTTCGCCGCCGCCTCGGGCGAGGTGATCGCCTCCGGCGACGCCGACCGCACCTACCCGTTCGACCACCTGCCGGAGCTGCTGGCCGAGCTGGAGAGCTCCGGCGCGGACTTCATGACCACCGACCGCCTGCACTCGGCCAACCGCGGCGCGATGAAGCAGTCCCACTTCTGGGCCAACCACGCTCTGAGCTTCGTCAGCCGGCTCATCTTCCGGCACGGCATCCGCGACTCGCAGTCCGGTATGTGGATCTTCCACCGGCATGTCTGGGCCGGGATCGACGTCCGTTCCCCGGGCATGGCCTTCTCCCAGGAGATCAAGAACGCGGCGGTGCTCGCGGGCTATAAGGTGACCGAGACTCACATCGAGTACCGGGTACGCGGCGGCGATGTGAAGCTCAACTCGGTCCGCGACGGCGTCCGGAACATGGCCCACCTCATCGGCCATCGGATCCGGCACGACGGTCCGGCGTCCGACGGCTCCCACCAGGACCAGGACGCCGCCGTCCACACCCGGGCCAAGGGTGTCCGGCTCCCGGCCATGCGTTCGGCGAGCGTGTCAGAGGCAGAAGGAGCAACACCGGGATGCCAGACCGGCAGCGGCACAGCAGCCTGAGCGACGTGTTCGCCGGGCTGTTCGCGGCACGGTCCCAGAAGTCCCCGGCCGAGTCCGGCCGACACCTGGACGCCGTTCCCGCGGCGTCTTCGGGAACCGACCCGGACTCCGGACAACCCCGCGATGCGCGGGACGGCGATCCGGATCCGGCTTCCGGACCAGCCGGATCGGCCGGACAAGGCGGTCCGGCCGATCCGGCTGGTCCGCCTTGGGAGGACGACCCCAGCGCGGTGACGATGGTGTTGAGCCGATCGGCATGGGAACTCTCCGCTCGGCAGGGCCGCAAGACGGATCATCCGGACCCGATGGCCGACACGATGCAATTGAGCCGGTCGGCCGTGCTGCGGCCGGCCGGCCAGGCGGCCGACCCGGGCTCTGGTCCCGACACCGCTGCGGACGCTGATACCGGCTCCGGTGCCGGACCGGCATCACCGATGTCCGTCCGCACACTCCTGGACCGGCACCGCCGAGCACTCACGATCTGCGCAGCCGGCCTGGCAGCCGTCTGCGTTCTGCTGGCGCTGCCGCCGGTCCGCGCCCAGCTGCGGGACTCGTTCACCAGATTGCCGCAGCCGTACACGGCCCTGTACTTCACCACGCCGCCGCAGGTGGACGGCACCGTGTTGACCGTGCCGGTGAGCGTGCACGCCGTGCAGACCACCACGGACGCCTACAACGTCCGGGTCTGGACGGTCGATGCCCAGGGCCGGATCGACGACAGCCGGACCGCCGACCTCAAGTGGGACGGCCAGGCGTTGAGCACTGTCGTCAGCATGCCCGTCAATCCCGCGGCCGTCACAGTCTGGGTCTCCCTCGCCGGCAGCACCGAAACCCTCCATTACAAGATCGCGGTGGCATGACCGAACACAGCTCCCCCGAGCACATACCCTCCGACGTCTCCGCGCGAGGCAAACGACGGCGCATCGTTCAAGTCACCCCGAACTACCCGCCGCTGCTCGGCGGCCTGGAGCGGGTGGTCCAGATCCTGGCCACGCGGCTCGCGGCCCGCCACGACGTCAGCGTGGTCACCACCGACAACAGGGCCGGCGGCGCGCCGCGCCGCGCGGTCGAAGCGGGCGGCGTCAAGGTCCTGCGGCACCGGTCGCTGACCGTCGCACACACATCGCTGGCCCCCGGCATGTTCGGCTCACTGCTGCGGATCCGGCCCGGCACGGTGATCCACCTGCACTGCGCGACCGCGGTCGTGCCGGAACAGGTCTGGCTCAGCGCCCGCATGCGCGGCCTGAAGTACATCCTGCACTTCCACATGGAAGTCGACGCCTCAGGCCCGCTGGGCCGACTGCTGCCCTATTACAAGACGCACCTGTTCGGCCGAGTCGTCCGGGGGGCGGCCGGCGTCATCGTGCTCACCGAGTCCCAGCGCGATTTCCTGGCCGAGCGCTACGGTGTGGACCGGACGAAGGTCTACGTGGTCCCCAACGGCGTGGCCGAAGAGTTCTTCCTGCCGCCACGCCCCCCGCGCGCGGAGCCGGCAGCCGGTTCGGAGTCCGACCCGCTGCGGCTGCTGTTCGTCGGCCGGCTCGACATCCAGAAGAACGTCGCCCGGCTGCTCGACGCGATGGCCCAGGTCGACGAGCCGGTGCGGCTGCGGCTCGTCGGCGACGGCGATCTGCGCCAAGACCTGCTGACCCAGGCGGCTCGGCTCGGACTGGGCGACCGGGTGGAGTTCGTCGGCCGCAAGCACGGCGACGACCTGCTCAAGGAGTACGCCGACGCCGAGCTGTTCGTCCTGCCCTCCGACCGGGAGGGCATGGCGCTGGTGGTGCTGGAGGCCATGGCCGCCGGGCTGCCGGTGCTGGCCACCGCGGTGCCCGGCAACATCGAGACGGTCGAGGGTGCCGGCGTGCTCGCCGAGCCGGATCCGCAGGCCCTGGCCGCCGCGATCGACACCCTTGCCCGGGACCGCTCGGCATTGGCCGCCGCGGCCGCGGCCGGCGCCGCGCGGGTCGCCGACAGCCGCTGGGACCAGGTCGTGGCCGCGATAGAGGACGTCTACGAGCAGGTGGGATTCTGAACACCGAGACTTCGAACGGCAGGACCGCGATCCTGGCGAGCGTCGTCCTCGCCGGTGTGACCGCCTGCTTCGGCGCCTACTACCTTCCCGGCCCGCTGGCCACACTGGCCGGCCTGTGGCTGATCCTCGGCGCGCCGACCGTGCTGTGGACGGGCATGGCGCGGCGCGCCGTGTCCAGGCTCGACGCCGCGGTGCTGGTCGCTTTCGGCTTCGCCGTGGTCACCGACTTCGCCGTGCTGCTGCTCGTGAACTTCGGCGGCCCGCTGTTCGGCTACAGCCGACCGCTGTCGGAAGTGCCGCTGGCGGCCGGGTTCGCGCTCGTCAACCTGCTGATCGGGGCGCTGTCCCCGAAGTGCCCGCCGGTGAACTGGATCCGGGTCCGGGAACTGGCCGGGCTGAGGGCCGTCGCCGGCTACGGCGTGCTGTGCCTGGTCCTGGCTGTCGCCGGCGCGACGCGGCTGAACAACGGGCTCGGCCCGCAGGCCAGCATGGTCGCGTACACGGCGATCGCCGGGCTGCTGGTCCTGATGCTGATCCGGCATGAGCGGTACGCGGTCGAGGTGCTGGAGCTGGGGGTGTTCCTCGGCGCCGCCGCCCTCCTGCTGCTGACGTCGCTGCGCGGGTGGCTGATCACCGGGCACGACATCCAGGTGGAGTACGAGGTCTACCGGCTCAACCTCGGCGGCGGGCACTGGGTGATCGGCGACTACAAGACCTCGTACAACGCCTGCCTGAGCATCACCCTGCTGCCGCTGGCGTTCACCAAGCTCACCGCGATCTCGGCGGCCGGGGTCTGGAAGATCGTCTTCCCGCTGATGTTCGCGGCGGCTCCGGTCGCCTTGTTCCGTTCGGTCGAGAACCTGGCGTCGCGACAGGTGGCGCTGTTGTCCTCGGCGCTGTTCCTGACCTTCCCGACGTTCTTCACGGACATGGCGTACATGGCACGCCAGGAGATCGCGTTCGTCATCCTGGGCGCGGTGGTCGTGGTGATGTCCGAGCAGCAGGAGGACGCCCGGCAGCGGCGCTACCTGCTGGTCCCTCTGCTTGCCGGGATCGTGCTCGCGCACTATGCGACGGCGTATGTACTGGTGATGGTCCTGGGATCCGCCATGGTGGTCACCACTGCCTGGCGGTGGCTGGACCGGTTCGGCGAGCGCCGCCGGAGCCGGATGGGCCAACCGGCCGCCGCCGGCGTCCAAGCCGCCCAGAGCCAAGCCACACAGAACCCGGCCGCCGAGGACCAGGCCGGCGACGTCTGGGACTACGGCGACTGGGATTACGTCGAGGACCCTGAGAGCAAGGCCGACGAGAACACGGCCGGCGGGAGCCAGGCCGCTGCAGGCAGCACACTCGCACCCGGTGTCCTCGCCGACGGCCGGGGCAGGGGCGGATTCCGGGAGCGCATAGCCGCCCTCCGGGCCCGGGGCGGCGCCTCGCCGAAGGCGGGCGCCCCGGCGTTCATCACCTTCTGGGTCGTGGCCCTCACCGCCGTCCTGGCCGTGGGCTACGCCGGACCCGTCACCCACACCAGCGGGCAGCTGACCAGTACCCTGACCGCCTCGTGGCGCGAGATCATCGGCGACACCTCGGATGTCGGCTCCGCCGACACCTCCAACAGCCTGGTCGGCGGCTCCACCATCACCGACACCCAGCGCATGGACGCCTACCTGGCCGAGACCCGTGCCGAGACCACCGACGACCGCGACTCGGGTCTGCTGTACCCGCAGTCGGTGATCGACAGGTACCCGACCCCGATCACCTCCATCCCGGACCTGCCGCTGACTTCCGTCGGCAACGGTCTGCAGAGCCTCGGGCTGCCGGTGGCGAGTCTGAACGGCCTGATCCGCTTCGGCATAGCCGCCGCGATCCAGCTCCTGCTGCTGCTCGGCACGGCCGTCGTCCTGCTGGGCCTGCGCTATCGGCGGCTGCGGGCCGAGGTGACCCCGACCCGGGACCAGGCCGCGCTCGCCATCGGCTCGATAGCCGTCCTGGTCCTGCTCACGCTCGTGCCGCAGCTCACGGTCGACTACAGCGTCCTGCGCGCGCTCCAGCAAGGGATCTTCTTCTTCGGCGCGTTCATGGCCGCCGGCCTGCTCTGGGTCCTGCGTTGGTGCGGCCGCTACCGGACGCCGCTGCTGGCGGCGGTGATCGCGGTGATGGTCGTCGACCTCACCGGCGTGGTGCCGCGCCTCACCGGCGGCTACCAGCCGCAGCTCGCGCTCTCCGACTCCGGTGCGTACTACGACGCGTACTTCCCGACCCAAGAGGAGATGGACGCGGCCACCTGGCTCCAGAGCGTGTACGACCGCATCCCGCCCGACGCGCAGCAGACCATGTTGCTCCAGACCAGTCAGGACGTCTTCGAGCGGATCCAGAGCATCTACGTCGGCCCCACCGACGGCACGGTCGATCCGCTCATGCTCCAGCCGGGCAGCTACGTCATGCTCGGGCACGCGGAGGTGGACCAGGACCGGGCGTCCATCGACTACCGGGGCACGGCGGTTCCGTACGTGTATCCGACCGGTCTGCTCGAGGACTTGAAGGACAAGATCTACGTCAGCCCCGGAGTGGAGATTTACCGATGAGCGCCGTCCCACCGATGAGCGACGACGCCCGCGGGCCACTCAAAGTCCTGCTCGTCTGCCACTATTACCCGCCGCATCTGGGCGGTATCGAGAACGTGGTGCACGCTGAGGCCCGGCACCTGACCGCCGCCGGGGTTCAGGTGACCGTGCTGACCAGCGGGGAGCGCAGCAGCGTCACCGACGAGGACGGGATCCGGGTGGTGCGGGTCCGGGCCTGGAACGGGCTGGAGCGCAAAGCCGGCGTGCCTTTCCCGATCCTGGGGCCGAAGCTGCTGCGCCGGGCGGTGCGCTGGGCCCGGTGGGCCGACGTCGTGCACATCCACGATGCCTTCTATCTGACGTCATGGGCCGCGCTGACCGCGGCGAAGGCGACCCGCACCCCGGTGGTGGCCACGCAGCACGTAGCGCTGGTGCACCACGACTCGGCCGCCGTGAGCCTGGTCCAGAAGGCCGTCTACGCCACGGCGGGGCGGCTGCTCATGCGCGGCGCACAGACCGTGTTCACCATGAACTCCGACGTCGCGGCCTTCGCCCGCGGGCTCGGCGCTCGACCGGAAGGGGTGCGCCACCTGCCGAACGGCGTCGACACCGCGCTGTTCCGGCCGTCCCGCGATGCCGCCGAGCAGGCCGCCGAACGCGAGCGGCTGGGTCTGCCGCCGGAGGGCGTACTGGTGCTGTTCGTCGGCCGGTTCGTCCCCAAGAAGGGTTTCGATCTGCTGCTCGCGGCGGAGGACCCGGGTTACCGGCTGGTGTTCGCGGGCGGGCCGGCCGAGGCGCTGTCCGGGGCGCCGGACTCAGCGATCTACCTCGGCTCCCTGGCTCCCGCCGAGGTGGCCGCCGCCTACCGAGCCTGCGACATCTTCGCCCTGCCGTCGACCTCCGAGGGGTTCCCGCTCACCGTCCAGGAGGCGATGAGCTCCGGGATCGCCGTGCTGACCACGGACGACAGCGGGTACGCGGCCTACGACCTGGATCGTGATCGCGTATCGTTGGTGGACCGGGACACGGAGATGCTCCGTGTCCGGCTGCAAGAGATAGCCGCCGACTCCGAGCTGCGCGGGCAGATGGGCAAGTACGCCCGGGAGTACGCTGTGGAGCGTTTCGCGTGGCCGGACCACGCATCCATGCTGATCGAGACCTACCGTTCGGCGAGCCGCCCGGGGGGAAGTTCCGCCGACCGGGGATGACGTATGAGGACGATGTACCGGCCCGCCGCCGAGACGCTGATGGTCGCCGGGCTGCTGGGCTGGGCCTACGTGGCCCTGGTCGCGGTGCTGCGGCCGTACGCGCTGGCGGTGCATATCGCCGCCGTGCTGCCGCTGCGGCGTGACACCTTCGGGGCACTGAGCCTGGCGCTGTCGTTCGCCTGCGCGTACGCGCTGCGTGCCCGGACCGGCACGTTCTGGGCACGCCGCACCGGCCGTCCGGACGCGGCCGAGGCCGCCATGGCCGCGATCGGCGGCTACGCGTTCCTGGTGTGGGTCTACCTGTGCCTCAACAACCTGTCCCACCCGTGGACCACCGGATACCGGCTGACCCACTTCTTCGAGCACCCGTCGGAGGGCACGACGGCTGTGCTGTGCTTCGTGGTGTTGTCCGGCTGCTTGTTCGGTCTCCGGCTCCGGAAGACGCAGCGTGGCTAAGGGGCGTCGCCGCCGGGGGGCTGCTGAACCAGATGTCGACGTCGCGAAGGTCGGCGCTTCCACGACCGCTGTCTCCGACCTCGCCAGCACCCGCCTCGCCAATACCGGCCTAGACAGCACCCGCCTCGCCAATGCCGACCTCGACAGCACCCACCTCAGAAGCACCGTCCTCGACAGCACGGTCCTGGACAACACCGCCGCCGACAGCTCCGATCCAGACGATGCCGGGGAGTCAGGAAGCACCGAGGAGTCGGGAGGCGCCGCCGGCTCGAAGATGCTCCGGAACTCGCTGTTCCTCATGGTCTCCGCCGGCCTCACCGCCGGCATCGGCTTCGTATTCTGGGCGCTCGTCGCCCACCTCTACAGCTCGACCCAGATCGGCCTGGCCACCACGCTGCTGTCGGCGATCTCGCTCATCTCGTTCCTGAGCACGTTCGGGTTCGGGGCCACGATGATCCGGTACCAGGCCGACGGCGCGGCCCGGCACCGTCAGGTGTCGGTGATGCTGGCGCTGGTGGCGGGTGCCAGCTTCGTGCTCGGCACGGGCTATGTCCTGCTCGTGAAGGTGATCTCCCCGGATCTGTCCTTCATCCGCGACAAGCCCCTCTACGCCGTCGTCCTGATCGTCATCTGTGTCTTCGCCACGATCAACCTGGTCACCGACTCGGTCTTCATGGCCGCGCGCCGGGCCGAGTACAACACGCTGGTCGACGGCTTCATCCAGAGTCTGTCCAAGCTGGTGGTCCCGGCATCCGTGGTCGGCATGGGTGCCATGGGCATCGTGGCGGCCTCCGGGACCGGCTACGTCGTGGCCACGCTGGCGTCGCTGTACTTCATGCACCGCAAGCTGGGCTTCCGGTTCTCCTTCCGCCTCGGCGGCACCCGGATCCGGGAGACCGCGAGCTACTCGGCGACCACCCACTTCTCCTCGCTGCTGAACCTGATACCGCAGCTGGCCCTGCCGGTCATCACGCTGCGCTGGCTGGGCCCCGACGACGTCACCTACTACTACCTGGGCTCCCAGATCGCGGCTCTGCTCTCGACCGGCTCGTACGCCATCGGCGACGCGCTCTTCTCCGAGGGCGCCCACGATCCCGAGCAGCTGCGCAGCCTGATGAAGCGGTCCGCGACCATCATGACCGCGGTGATGATCCCCGGCGTCGCGGCCGTGATCCTGGTCCGCGAGCCGCTGCTGAGCCTGTTCGGCAGCAAGTACCCGGGGCACGCGCAGGGACTGCTGACGATCCTGGCGCTCGGCGCGCTCGCGGTCGCGTTCCACACCTGGGCCACCAGCGCGCTGCGGATCACGGGGCGCATGAAGCCGCTGCTGGGCAGCAACGTGGTGTACATGGTCGCGACCCTGGCGCTGGCCCTGGGCTTCGCGCACCGGGGCCTGAACTGGATCGGCTGGTCCTGGGCCCTGGGCAACCTGGCCTCGGGACTGTTCGCGGTGGCGTTCGTCCCGGGGGCGAAGATAGCCGCGCAGACCGAGGCCGACGAGGACTACGACCTCTACGAGCCCGGCGAGGGCCCCGAACGCGACGAGGAGGGGGTGCCGGCCGGCGTCGGCGCCGCGGGGTCCGGCAGCGTGCCACGGGACCGTCCACGGCCCCGGCAGAGCGTGTGGGTCGGTGTCGGCGACTCGACGGCGATCACCGAGCCGATGTTCTTCCCGTGGAACCGTCCGGAGGCACGCGGACGCAGCGACCGCTTCGACGCGTACAGCCCGGACGACGAGGGCAGTGCCACGCCGCGGGCGTACGGACGGGAGAGCTGGCGGCCGGCCCGGACCGGAGGCCTGCGCATGCGGCCCCGGTCGATGCCCCGCCAGGCCGGACCAGTGGATCAGGGACCGGCGGATCAGGGACCGGCCGAAGAGCGGGCGGCCGAAGGGCGGGCCGTGCCGCGGGACCGGATCAGATCGGCGGGCCCGGTGGTGCCGCCGTCGGCCGCGGACGCGGAGCAGACCCTGATCATGCGGCCGATCGTGGTCCCCGATTCCTTCTTCCGGCCAGAGCCCGAGGCTCCCGATCCGCGCCCGGAGCCGGGCGGGGCGGACGACCGCTGGACGCCGCCACCGGGACCGTGAGTGCTCGTTCGTCGAGCGCTGAGGCCGGTTCCGGCCCGGTCCCGGCGGCGCCGTGCGGCCGTGCTAGAAGCGCCGGTTCGCCAGCTGGACGCCCACCCAGGCCAGGTGCTTGGCCCGGGCCACCGGCACGCTCCAGCCCAGCCGCCGCGCCGCCGCCAGCTTCTCGCGCCGCAGCAGGCCGCTCTGCGGCATGATCTTGGCGCGGTGGCTGAACTGCCCCTCGTGCACCCGATAGCGCACCAGTTCCTCCGGCAGTGCGGCCACCTCGGCCCGGCCGAGGATCCGGAGCCAGAGGTCGTAGTCCTCGCACTGGATCGCGGCGTCGCGGAAGTTCCCGGCCTCGCGCACGACCTCCGGCCGCGCCATCACGGTGGACACCGTCACGGGGTTGAACAGCAACAGCCGGCGGGCCAAAGCGTCAGATTCGGCGGGACAGCGGCGCGGGCCGAGGTCGGCACCGGTCTCGCTGTTGAAGCGTCGAGACCAGGTGGCGAGCATCCCCAAGCCCGGACGGCGGTCGAACTCGGCGACCTGGCGGGCCAGCCGCTCGGGCTCGCACAGGTCGTCCCCGTCGCAGAACGCGACCAGGTCGCCGCGGCACTCGGGCAGGCCCGCGTTCCGGGCCGCCGCGATTCCCGAGCGGGGACGCGAGGTGACGACGATCTGGATCTGGTCCTCGGGCAGCACGGCGGCCATGCGCCGGTTCTCTTCGCACTCGCCGTCCAGCACCAGGACGACCTCCCAGTCCTGGAAGGTCTGCTTCTGGATGGAGATCAGCGTCTCCTCCAGGTACTGCTGGCGCGGGGCGCACGGGATCAGCACCGAGACCCGCGGCGCCCTGCCCGCGCTCATCGCGCCTTCTTCGCGTTGGCGATGATCTGCTGCAGGGTGTAGAACGCGGGCCGGAAGGTCCCGTCGGCCCGCCGCAGCCCGAAGGCCAGATGGTCGGCGGGCACGTCCTGGTCGGAGAACCAGAAGAACGAGGTCACGTTCGGATACGAGGCCAGCGTGTCCACCTCGCGCTTGGCCTGCAACACCTGATACGCCTCCTGCGATTTGTTCTGCTCCGGAGTCCCCCCGACCGCGGCCGGGATCGCCGATCCGGTCTCGGTGATCCAGATCGGCATGTTCGGCGCCCCGACCTGGTTCAGCGCGGCGACGATGCTCGTCGGCGACTGGCTGATGGCCTGGAAGGTCTTGCTGGTCGCCGGATCTCCGTCCGGGTAGGGGTGATAGGAGATCCCGTCGATCGCCTTCAGGCCGCCGGCCTTGGCCACCGCGGTGATGAAGTCGTACGGCGTGATGAACGCCGAGCCGTCGCTCGGGTGGGTCGCCGCGAGGCCGCCCATCAGGATGAAGGCGTGCGGATCCGCGGCACGGATCGCCGAGGACACCGTCACCAGGAGCTTGGTGTAGTCCGCCGCGTCCGGGGTCGGGGCCCAGGACGTGAGGTTGGGCTCGTTCCACACCTCCCAGTAGTGGACGCCCCGGGCCGAGTAGCGCGCGGCCGCCTGCTTCAGGAAGTTGGCGTACCGCGCGCTGTCGGCGGGCGGGCAGGCGGCGGTGTCCTTGCAGGCGTCGCGGCGTGCCCACGGCGGCGGGAAGCCGAGGGTGGCCAACACTTTCAGGCCGCGGGCGTTCGCCGCGGCGACGACCCTGTCGAACTTGGAGAAGTCGGGCGCGTAGTTGGAGAAGGACTGGTAGTCCTCCCAGCCGAAGTCGACGCGGATGTAGTCCATCCCGAGCTTCTTGGCGTCGTCGAGCGCGGTGTTGAGCTCGTCCGGCTGATCGAACGTCAGCGTGTCGCTGTAGTCCAGGCCCCACTTCATGTCAGCCAGATGCGAGGTGTCTGTGCTGCTCGAAGTCGGTCCGGGTGCGGCCGTGCCGGACGCGGAACCCGGGGACGGGGTCGCACCGGACGCGTCCGTGGTGGCCGCGGTGCTCGCCGCCGGCGAGTGGCCGAACGCCGAGGGCTGGCCCGGGTCGCCGCCGGAGACGGCGGTCGCGATGCCGGCGGCGATGACGACCGCGGCCGCAGCGGCCCCGATGATCGCCCAGTGCCGACGCTTGCTGTTCGCCATTATGATTTCGGGGCCGGTGACCGGCTGCCCTTCGCTCCCCTCGACCGGACTTCGTCGCTTGGCGGATCCGGTCGGTGACCGGGAGCGGCCGGGAGGCCGCCGCCGTCGCCGGGTGCCCGTGAAACGGACTCCCGCCTGCGAGCGTTCATAGTGCCATGGTTCGGCGTCTTCGGTGTCACCGCGCCGATTCTCGAACCCGGGCGGTTCGCACCCCACCATTCGGCTCGAAGATTGCGCGGCACCGGTGAGAATTCTGCACATCGTCAACCTGGGCTTCGAGGCCGGGGGCGCGGAGAAGTTCGTCCGCATGCTCCGGGACGGCCAGACCGCCCGGGGCCACGAGGTTCGGGTGGTGGCGCTCGAGGCGCCCTCGGGCAGCCGGACCGTGTTCGCCGACGAACTGCTGCCCCCGGTGGGCGGCGGGCCGGCCGGCAAGCTGGCCGGGTTCCTCTGGCATCGCCAGGCCTACCGCGGGCTGCGGCGGATCATGCGGGAGTTCCGGCCGGACTGCGTGCACCTGCACACCGTCGGCGGGTTCAGCCCGGCCGTGTTCCCCGCGACCCGCGGCGCCGCGCGCATCCTCACCATCCACGGCCCCGAGGACTGGACCCGCAAGCTGCTGCGCTGGCAGATCGCCGACAACGCCGGCCGGATCCCGCTCGGCGCGCTGCCCCGCTACCTGCACCTGCGCTTCCTGATGCGGCCCGCCTACCTGCTGGCCGGGCTGCGCCGGATCGACGGCTTCGCGGCCCCGAGCCGGTTCGTCGCCGAGCTGGTCCGGGCCGACGCCGGCCGGGTGCCGGTCCGGGTGATCCCGCACGCCGTGGACCGGGTCTTCGCCCCGTCCCCGGTCTCGGAGGTGTGGCAGGCGGCCTACGTGGGCCGGATCAGTCCTCTGAAGGGGGCGGACGTCCTGCTGGAGGCGTTCGCCATCCTGGCCCGCACGCAGCCCAAGGCCCGGCTGGTGGTGGTCGGCGACGGCCCGGACCGCGAACGCCTGCAGGCCCGGGCCGCCGACCTGGTGGCGGCCGGCACGGTCGAGTTCCGCGGCTGGCTGAGCCCGGCGGAGGTCGCCGAGTGCCTGCGGGGATCGGCGCTGCTGGCCGTGCCCTCGACCACTCCGGAGATCTTCGGGCTGACCGCCCTGGAGGCGCTGGCCCAGGGCCGGCCCCTGGTCGCCAGCCGGATCGGGGCGCTGCCGGAGCTGGTCGGGCCGGACAACGGCGTGCTCGTCGCCCCCGGCGACCCGGCCGCGCTGGCCGAGGCACTGGCCGGGCTCGTCGGCGACGCCGAGCAGCTGGCGCGATTGGGCGAGGCCTCGGCGCGGCGCGCCGAGGAGTTCAGTCTGGATCGGTGCCTGGACGACTACGAGTCCTGGTACCGGCAGCTTCTCGCGGACCGCGGTCGTCAGTAGCTACCGGCACGGCGAAGGCGGGTCGCCGACTACCGGCGCAGGCGGCTCGCCAGCTACCGACGCAGGCGGCTCGGCCCAGCTATCGGCGCAGCCGGTTCGACGCGGCCTGCCACAGCGTCCGGGCGCCGGCCAGGAAGAACGGGGCGAGATCGTCCCGAGCGAACCAGGCCGCCTCGTCCGCAGCGCGCGCGGAGCGCAGCCAAGAGCGCAGGGACAGTTCGCCTTCCCGCCGGAGGATCCGAGCGGCGATCGGGTCGTAGTTCTCGACCAACAAGCTCCGACCGGGCACCGCGTCCCCCGGCGTGAATCCGCGCCCGGTGAGGTCCAGGTGCATGGCCCGGACCGCGTCGATGCCGGCGGAGTCCTGGAACAGCCGGAACTGGGCGCCCAGCCGGGGGTTGAAGTCCAGCAGCCGGTAGCTGTCGTCCCGCGGATCCCACCGGTAGTCGAGGTCGACGATCCCCTGGTAGCCCAGCCCGGACAGCAGCGCGACCGCCTCCGCGCGCAGCCGCTCGTTCGGCGCCCACGTGCCGTAGGTGGTCAGGCCCGCGTGGACCGGGAAAGAGCGTTCCTTGGTCCCGGTGTGCCCGAACAGGCACTTCGAGCTCGCGTCGAAGTAGCCGTGGAAGAACCAGTCCTGGCGCGTGCCGGCCGGTGCGGGCGCGAGGTATTCCTGGAGCAGCAGGCCGGTGTCCGGGCCGTCGCCGGTCGCCCGGCGGGCCTGCTCGACCAGGGCGAGCATCTCGTCCCTGCCACGGACGATCGTCGTGCTCTGCAGCCCCACCGACTTGTCGGCCGACCAGGGGCGGTTCACCTTGGCGACGACCGGATACCCGTGTAGGTCGGCGAAGGCCGCGGCCTCGGCGGCGTCCACCGGAACCGTCGTCGCCGGATGCGGCACGCCGGCGACGCGGCAGATCTCCGCGAGCGTCGCCTTCCCGGCGGCCCGCCGCGGCAGGTCGGCCGGCGGGGCGGGGAACAGGTACCGGGGCCGCAGCTTGTCGCCGTGCTCGGCCAGCAGGATCGCGCCGGCGTCGTCGGTGGTGACCAGCAGGGCCGGGCCCGGCAGCCGGTCGGCGAGCCGGTCCAGCTGGTCGAGCACGTCGTCGGGAGCGGCGCAGTCCGGCATCGGCGACACCGTCCGGCGCGCGTAGCGGGACGCGCCGGCCGGTGCGAACCGGTCCTCGCGCATGGCGTGGACCCGGATCCCCAGTCGTCCCAGACTGCGGATCACCCCGAGTCCGCCGTGGTGGAAGACGTTCCGGTCGAGCTTGAGCAGGACAGCGTCGGTAGCGGTGTCCGCGCCCACCGACGCTCTCACTGACATGGAAACCAGCTTATAGGTGAGTCCAAGGTGGCCCTCGCTCGTCAAGGAAATGCCGAACTGACTGGAAACCCTGGTCGCCGAGGGTCGCCCGATCCTATAGTTCGACGCTATTCGCCTGGCGTGAAGACCCTGGAATTGTTCCTGTTCAACGGGGCAGCCGCGGCGCCACGGTACGGGCCGCGAACGCCGCCCCGCACACGAAGCGCATCGACGGCCCGAACGTCGCGGCCGCCGCCAGTCCGACCATGTGCAGCCCGGGCACCGAGGAGTCGAAGCGCGCGCCGAGCTCCGGCGGGCCGTCCGGGCCCCGCAGGCCGCGGACCGCGCCGCGCAGCTCGTCGCCGAGCACCGTCAGCCTCCTGACCTCCACCTCGAAGCCGGTCGCGGCGATCACGTGGTCGACCTCCAGCTCCCGGCCGCCGGACAGCTCCAGCACGAGCCGGTCGCCCTGCGGCCGGGCCGCGGTGATCCGGGTGCCGGTGCGGGCGTGTTCGGCGTCGAAGGACTTCTCGAAGCGGTCGCGGATCCACCAGGAGCCCTCCGGGCCGAGCGTCTTGCGGACCACCTCCATGCGGTAGTCCTTCGGCATCCGCCGGAACACGACCTGCAGGTCGGACAACACCTTGTTGTAGTAGCCGGGCCCGAGACCCGATTCCGGGCGGCGGACGCGCTCCCACAGCGTGGCGGGGAGCGGTCCGGGCAGGCTGTTCCACCTCAGCGCGCCCGTGCGCGCCACCAGCGTCACGTCCGCGCCCGCCTCGTCCAACAGCACGGCGATCTCGATCGCGGCCTGTCCGCCGCCGACCACGGTGACCTGCTTGCCGTCGTACGCGGCCAGGTCGTTCACCGCGCTGCTGTGCAGCACTCGCGGCGCCGTGAGCCCGACGAGCGCCTCGGGCATCCGTGGGAACGGCAGGAACCCGGCCGCCAGCACCACCGAACGGGACCGCACCGAAGACCCGTCGGCCAGCTCCAGCGTGAACTCCCGGCCTTCCCGGTCGACCCGGCGCACGTCGCACTCGTGCAGGTCCGGCACGGCCTGCCGCTGGAACCAGCGGCCGTAGTCGACGAACGTCTCGACGGGAGTGGGCACGCCGTGCTCGTACGGCAGGCCTTCCAGCCGGCAGTACTCCCTCAGCGTGAAGCTGTCGCGAGGGTCCGACAGGTGGGAGGCCCACGGCTCGGACTTGAGCTTCATGCCCATCGGCATGTGCTCGGCCCAGGCCTTCATCGGGGTACCGAACACCCGGGTGCGCGAGCCGCGCGCCGTGGCGTGCGCCGCCACCGACAGACCATAAGGCCCGGCCCCCACCACTGCGGTGTCCAGGATCTCTGTACCTGCCATCGCTTCTCGCTTCTCCCCTTGTTCCCCCACGACCAACGCGCACAGCTCGACGGAATGATCGGCCGGCCGGGCCCGCGTTCAGGATGCGGGCATCTTCGCGGTGTCTGGAGAGAAGATACCGGCCATCAAGTCCTCGACTTCGCCGACCTGCACAATCTCGCGCTGTGATCGTCGCAACACGAAGACGCGCGGTCGCACCCCCTCGGTTCCGGCCGCCGGGAGAACCCGCGTCGAAGAACGCGCTGATGCCCAGAGTGTCTGATCACCGGCGGGGCAAGATAAAGTCCGCGCATGACCGCGCAGAGCGATGAGCTGGCCGAGGTACCGATACCTCGGCGTGCAGCGTCTGGAACAGCGGCACCGGCGCAGCACGCTTCCCAGGCCCGGCCCGGGCCCCGTTGGCTCACGAACGCGCTGGCGCATCGCTGGCTCCTGGCGGCGATCGCCGTCGGTGTCGTCGTCCCGGTGATCCTCGCCGCGGCGACCGGCAGCCTCTCGATCCCGCATAACGACGGATGGTCGTACAGCAAGATCGCCCAGGTCTTCGCGCGGACCGGGCATATCAGGCTTCTCGGCTGGAACCGGTCCCCGCTGATGGGGCAGTTCGTCATCCTGGGACCGCTGGCGGCCCATGTGTCCGTCCAGCAGTTGTCCGTCGCGGCATTCGCCGTGGTGGCGCTGGTGTCCGTGTACGACCTGCTGCGTCCCTCGATCGGGCTGCGGAACGCCGGGATCACGACGTTCGTCCTGGCTCTGTGGCCCGGCTTCGGGCTGATGTCCACGTCCTTCATGACGGACGTCCCCTCGCTGGCGGCGATGTTCCTGTGCCTGGCCCTCGGCCGCCGGGCCCTGGAGCGCGATTCGGTTCTCCTGTTCGCGCTGTCCCTGCTGTCCGGCTACTGGGGGACGACGATCCGGGACCAGTCCTTGGCCGCGCCCGCCGTCGTGGTGCTCTACGCGCTGTGGACCTTCCGCTCCCGCACGAAGCTGAAGCTGTGGATCGTCCTGGCCGGAGCGGCCGTGTTCGGCGTCGCCTACGAGGCCTTCAACGCCTGGTTCACAGCGCTTCCGAACAACGATCCGCCCACGTACCAGCTGGTGCCGGGGCTCATGGACACGACCACCTCCTCGATTCTGCGCTCCTACTTCACGATCGCGCTGGTCGCCGCCCCGGTCGTCTTCTGGATGGCCCGGCCGATGCGCTGGCGGCTGTCGGCCAGGTTGACCGCGCTGGGTACGGCGCTGGCGGCGTTGATGCTCCTGCACGACAACCACACGGACACGTTCTTCCCGGGAGGCTCCGGCAACACCGGCGTCTATTTGGCGCCCAGCGGGTCCTACGCCGGCACGGTGATCGACGGCTACTCGCGCGTCGTCCTCTCGAACCCGGTCTGGTGGGCGCTGATCGGACTCGCGATCGTTTCCGGCGCGCTGTTGGCCGGGCTGCTGGTCCACAAAGCCCTGGGCAGCGACCGGCTCGTCGGGGCCTTCGCCCTGGTGTACTCGGCGGGGACCCTCTGGGCTCTGCTCGAAGGCCAGCGCCTGTTCGACCGGTATTCCCTTCCTCTGCTGCCTTGCCTCTTGGCCATAGCACTGCGGCCGGAACCCGCCACGGCCGCCACGGACGCCACAGCCGCGCCGGTCGCAGCGCCGAGACGGCCGCGCGGCCTGCCCGCGACAGGCACGGAGCGACTGTCCGGGCTGATACGCGGGACCGCCGGGGCCGTCGCAGGCGTGGCTCTCGGGGTCCTGGCGTTCGCGCTCATGACCAGCGCCCTGATCGGCGACTCACAACGGTGGAAACTCGACACCCGCCTGACCACCGAGGGCACGCCCGCGATGCGGGTCGACGGCGGACTCGAGTGGGTGGGCTGGCACGCCTCCCAGGGCGTGACCAACAGGTATCCTCCGCCCGAGGACAAGCCGGAAGGCTTCTTCACCAACGTCCAGCCGTGTTACGTCGTGACCGCCGTCGCGGAGACCGGGAAACTCGCACCGGGCTGGCAGCTCTCGCAGACAGTGGAATACCGGCAGTTCCTAGTGGCGGGGACCACTCGCCTGTGGATCTATGCCACGCACGCCTCGGGGTGCCGGTACTAACGCAGCCAGCTCGCCATCCATCCCCCGGTGAGCACCGTGGCTCCCCCGGCCACGGCCATGGCCGGCCCGGTCCCGGCCAGACCGGCGACGGCACCCACCAGGACCGGCCCGATCCCTTGCAGCGTCATCATTCCGGAGCTGAGCAGGCCGAACGCCTGGCCCTGGTTGTCGGCCGGCAGGACCTCGAGGAACCGGCGCTGCAAGCCGATCGCGTAGGAGAACCCTGCGCTGGAAGCCAGCAGAAGCAGAGCGCAGACAGACGCCGGCGGATCGGCGGCGAGGCCCAACAGCGGCAGCCCCAGCCACACGGCCAGGGGAACCACCAGCGCCTCCCGCGTGGCGGGGCGCGCCATGCGGCCGACGACCAGGTCGCCGAGCAGCATGCCGGTGGGTCCGCAGGCCATGAGCAGGCCGTAGGTTCCGGCGGCGAAGCCCCGCTGGCCGGCGTAGGAGACGATCAGGCCTTCGGCCCCGGCCATGAATCCGCTCGGCAGCCATTGGGCCAGGTACAGACGGCGCACCGTACGGTCACGCAACAGACGGCCGGCGCCGGACCAGCTGGCTGCCATCACCGCGCCCCGAGCCCGGCCTTGCGCACCGCTCTGCACGCTGCCCGGCGCACTGCTAGGCGCGCTGCCCTGCGCATCACCCTGCGTACCGCCAGGCGCGCTGCCCGGGGCCGGCCGGTCGGGCAGCCGAAGCCACACGGCCGTGGCGCAGCCGGCGTTCAGCACGGCGGCCAGCAGCAGCGCCTGGCTGGTCCCCAACGCCGCGACCATCGCGCCGCCGACGGCCAGGGCGGCCAACTGCGCGCCCGAGGAGGCCATGTTCAGCAGCGAGCGCCCCAGAACATAGGCGTCGCCGGCCAGGAAGTCGGCGGCCAGCCGGCTCGTCGCACCGCCGAAGACCGGGGCCAGGACGGCGACGGCGCCGACCAGTCCGAGTGCCGCGGCCGTGGGCATCCGCACCGCTCCCAGCACCGCCGCCGCGGCGCATTGCAACAGGAAGCCGGTGGTCAGCAGCGGCCGTGGCCGGAGCCGGTCGGCCAGCGCCCCGAACAGCATCGACCCGGGCAGCTGCGGCAGGAAGCCGATCCCGAAGGCCAGCGCGCTGAGCAGCGGCGAGTGCGAAGCGGTGAAGATCAGGACCGACAGGGTCGTGATGCGCAGCGTCTCGGCGCTGATGCCCAGGATCCGGGTCGCGAACAGAAGGCGGAACTGGGGTTGGCCGAGCACGTCCCGGTAGGTCGTGCGCCGACCGGGCGGGCTCGGCGCGGCGGTGGTGGAGATGCCGGCAGCGGTCACTGATTCCATGCGGGCACACTGGCCCGGCCACCACCCCGCAGCGAGAGATTCGCCCCTGGACGTAAACCCGGCGCGCGCCGACGTAGCCTGGTCGCCATGATCCGCTACGAGGTCGGCACGGAGGACCTGCTCCACAGCCGCTTCGCCATCTCCCCGGCGTTCGAGCTGGATTCGCTGCTGCGCCGCCTCGACCGCGGCGGGCGTCTGCCGGTGGCCTCGGCGGCCCGGCTGCGGCCGGCCTTCGAAAGCCTTCGCCGCCACACCGAGCTGGACGCGGTCCTGGCGCTCCAGGCCGGGTGGATCGGCGCAGACTTCGTCGCCCCTCCCCCGGCCGGTCTGGCCCAGACCTGGGAGGACGATCTCGCGACGATCAGGGCGACCCCGCCGGCCCAGGCGCGGGCCGAGATCGTGACGTGCCTGGCCGCACGTCCCACCGCCGATCCCCGGGTGCTGGCCCTGCTCGACGCCCCCGACGCGGTCTCCCGCCTGGCCGACGCGCTGGACCACGCGTGGCGCGCGCTCATGGCGCCGGACTGGCTCCAGCTGCGCGCGCTCTGCGAACGCGACGTCGTACACCGCGCGGGCGTCCTGGGCCGGGCCGGCTGGGCCGCCGCCATCGCCGACCTGCACACCTCGGTGCGCTGGCACGACGACGGCATCGAGGTGTCCGGCATGGGATCCGACCAGAAGGTGATCCCGCTGGCCGGCAGCGGCCTGCTCCTGGTCCCCTCGGCGTTCAACTGGCCGAACGCAGCCACCTACACCTCCGGCGAGTGGCCCAAGACCCTGATCTACCCGGCTCGGGGAATCGCAGTGCTCTGGGAAAGCCCGGCACCGCCGGAGCCGGACGCCCTCGCCGACTTGATCGGGCGCAGCCGCGCGCGCATTCTGCTCGCCCTGGAGAGCCCGGCCGGCACGACGCATCTGGCCCGCACCCTGGGCATGGCGACCGGTGCGGTCGGCGACCACCTGGCCGTGATGCGCCGCGCCGGGCTCGTGGACCGGGCCCGGGACGGCCGCGTGGTGCTCTACGCGCGGACGGCGATCGGGGAGGCCTTGGCCGCTTCAGCGCTTACGGTGTGAGGACGATGCGGCCGAAGACCGTGCCTTCGTCCATCCGGCGGTGCGCCTCAGCAGCCTGATCCAGACCGAGCACCTCGTGCACTACGGGGTGCAGGCGGCCGGCCGCGGCATCGTCGAACTGCTCAGCCAGGACCGCCCTGCGCGCGGCCATCGGGATCGTGTCCAGGCTGAAGGTCGCGAACGAGCGCGACTGCTGGAAGGCCCGGACCAGGGACATCCCGAAGTCCTCGGGCGGCATACCGGCCACCACGCCGACGACGACCATGCGCCCGTTGGGTGCGAGCCGATCGATGAAGGCCGGGATGGCGGCTCCGCCGACGATGTCGATGATGACGTCGAAGGGGCCTGAGTCGCCGTGCTCGCCGTGCTCGCCGTGCTCGCCATGTTCACCGTGTTCACCATGTCCGGCGCGATCCAGGACGAGCGTCGCGCCCAGTTCCCGAAGCCGCTGCCCGCGCTCGGCGGACGACGTGGTGACCGCGACAGTGCTCGCGCCGTCCCGGGAGGCGAGTTCCACGGCCGCGATGCCGATGCTGCCCGCGGCACCGCGTATGAGGACTGATTCGCCCGCGGTGAAGTGCGCGTGCGCGAGCGCGAAGTGGGCGACCGGACCCGAGGAGCCGAGGGTGACGGCGTCGACCGAGGAGAGCTTGTCGGGCAACACAGCGAGCGCGTCGAGACCGACGACGACCAGCTCCGCGTAGCCTCCGCCGGTCCCGGTGAACGCCCACACGCGCCGCCCGAGCCACGCCGGATCGACCCCCTCCCCGAGCGCGGTCACCACCCCGGCGACCTCGCTGCCCGGGATCAGCCCCTCGGTGAAGCCCCAGCCGCCGAGCGTTCCGCGCCGGATCACGGCATCGACCCCGCCGACCCCGATGGCCTCGGTCCTCACCGCCACCTGCCCGGCGGCCGGCATCGGTTCGGCACTGTCGCGCACCGCCATCCCGGACGGGTCACCGAACCGCTCGATCACGACCACGCGCATCAAAGTCTCCTTCTCCTTGCCTGTGACCAGGTACGCTTCGAACGTAGTGGACGCCTGCGTCCACTTAGCGGAAGTGAGAACGATGACCGGAGAAGTGACTCACAAGGCGCCCCCGCTTCGGGCCGACGCCCGCGAGAACCGCGACAGGATCCTGGACGCGGCCCGCACGCTGTTCGCCGAGCGCGGCCTCGACGCCTCGATGCGGGAGGTGGCCCGCGCCGCCGAAGTGGGCCCGGCGACCCTCTATCGCCGCTTCCCGACGAAGCAGGCCCTCATCGACGACGTCTTCGCCGACGAACTGCGCGCCTGCCGCCAGATCGTCCTCGACGGATGCGCCGACCCGGATCCGTGGCGCGGCTTCGCCTCGGTCGTGGAGCGGCTCAGCGTGCTGAACGTCGGGAACCAGGGCTTCGTCGACGCCTTCATGGCGGCCAACCCCCACTCCCCCGCGTTCACCGAGCACCGCGCGGACCTCCTGCACCGCATCCGCACCCTCGCCACCCGGGCCAAGCGCACCGGGCACCTGCGGCCGGACTTCGTCCTCGACGACCTGGGCCTGTTCCTGCTGGCCTGCCGCGGCCTGTCGGCCACCGCCCCCGCCAACCGCCCCCTCGCCGCCCGCCGCTTCGCCGCGCTCGCCCTGGACGGCTTCCGGGCGAGCGAGGCGAACGGCGTCCTGCCGCGACGGCCTCCGCTGGTCGCGGAGGTGCTTCGTGCGCCGCAGTCCGGTTAACGATTAGCGCGTATAGGCGCGCACATCGGCGACGCTCCACCAACTCCCGTCGGCTGCCGTAAGGGTCAAGCGGACGTACCGGATCGGCGCCCCGTTCAGGTCGACCGTGGTGAACTGGCCGGTACCCGCCCCCGAGGCTGCGGTCGTCCAGGTGACGCCGTCCCTACTGGTCGCCACGGTGTAGGCGCGCGGGTAGTCACCGGTGGAGGCTCCGGTGTCGAAGACGACCTGACGCGCGGGGATCCGCTTGCCGAAGTCGACCTGCAGATACTGGCCCGCCGCCTGCGCCGCGCCCGAGGAGTAGCGGGTGCTGGCGTCGGCGTCCACGGCGTTGGCCGCCACGTCGGCGGTGCAGCAGGGGTCGGTCGGGCCGGGCGGGTTCGCGGTCGCGTGCCAGCCGGCCGGGTCGGCCTGACGCAGGGTATTGACACCCGGCAGGCGGCCGTTCCAGGTGAAGGTGGCCAGGGCGCCGCCGGGCAGCGTGTAGGTGAAGCTCTGGTCGCCTTCCTTCACCGCGAAGGTCTGCGGGTTGTCGTTCTCGTTGTGCGCGACGAGCACGGTGCCGCCGTCGGGGTTGCGGAACGCGACGTCCATGACCTGGCCGTTCCAGCCGGTGGTCCCGAAGGACGTGCTCGCGATGCGCACCGCCCCGGGCTGGACGAAGCGGGCGAGGTGGCCGAGGGTGTAGTACTCGGCGTTGTCCGTGACGGTGTCGCCGGGCCCGACGGTGACCACGCCGGTGCAGGTCCCGCAGCCGCCGACGTGCGGGCCGCCGCTCGGGTCCAGCGCCAGGTTCCAGGTGACGACGGTCTCGGCCCAGTTGCGCGTGGCGCCGATCGTCAGGTTCCGGGTGTGCCACTTCAGGGTGTCGGAGAAGGTGTTCGCCGGGTCGCTCGACTGACTGCCGGAGCACTCGGTGAAGTAGATCGCCTTGTCGGGGAACTGGTTGTGGAACGCCGTCATCGCGCTCGGGTCGCCGCTGTAGCAGTGGAAGGCGACACCGGAGACCCACTTGGCGGCCGGCGAGTTCAGCACGTTCTCGGGGTAGGCGTCGATGTCGGCGGTCTCGTCCGGCGGGGTGGCCGCGACGTCGTTGGGGTGCTCGGTCCAGTTGTGGTCGTAGGCCAGGATCTGGGTGTGCAGGTGTGCCTCACGCAGCATCGGCCCGAGGTCCTCGATGACCTTCTCCTCCTGCCACGACGGCATGTCGGTGCCGGGGTAGCCGGACGGGGTCCGGTTCTGGGGCTCGTTCTGCACGGTGATGGTGTCGACGGGGACGCCGTCGGCCTTGTAGGCCTCGACGAACTTCAGCAGGTACAGCGCGTACGCCTGGTAGATCTTCGGATCGTCGATGAGCCGGCCGCCGACCAGCGAGCCGCCGGTCTTCATCCACGCCGGCGGGCTCCACGGGGTGCCGATGATCTGCAAGCGGGGGTTGATGGCCTTGGCCTCCCGCAGCAGCGGCAGGATCTGCGCCTGGTCGTGCGCGATGGAGAAGCTGCGCTGCGCGTAGTCGGTCTGCCCGGCCGGCAGGTCGTCGTAGGTGTAGGCGGTAGTGGCCACGAAGTCCGAGCCGCCGATCGGCTGGCGCAGGTAGTCCAGGCCGTCGCCGGTCACCGGGTCGAACAGCGAACGCATCGTCGCGGTGCGGGCGGCGGGCGGGAGTTGGGAGAGCACCGCCGCGGAGGAATCGGTGATCGCCGCGCCGAAGCCCTGCATGGTCTGGTACGTCAGGGTCGGATCGACCACGACGGTCGGGGCGGTGGCCGGCGTCGTGCCGAAGGCGACGGTTCCTTTGTCGGTGAGCCGGTTCGCGCCGTCGGGGGTCGTGAGCCACACGTGGGCCGCGACGGGCTTCGCGCGGCCGGTGTCGGCAGCCGCGACCGGGACGATCGAGCAGGCCGTGACCACGAGCCCGCCGATCAGTATCAGCGCTGAGAGTCTTCGAGGCATACGGATGTCTCCTCTTGGGGATGTAACAATATGTAACAGCCGCGAAACATCGCATTGAGGAAACCAACGCCTCCCCCGCCCTGTCAAGGGATGCCGCGCCGCTGCACGATGTGGATATGCTGCGCGGGTGAAACGGGATGTAACGCATGGCTGACGCGGCCCCGGTCCGGCGCGCGACCGTCCGGGACATCGCCGCGGCCACCGGGGTGTCGATCGCGACCGTGTCCCGGGTGCTCAACGACCACGCGAACGTGGCCCCGGCGACCCGGGACCTGGTGCAGCGCACCGTCGAACGGCTCGGCGCGCAGGCCGGCGCGGAGTCGGACCCCGAGGCGCCAGGGGCCGTCTACCTGCGCTGCCCCTACACGCTGACCGACTACTTCGGGCTGATCGTCTCCTCGATCGCCGAGAGCCTGGAGCCGCATGACAGGACTTTGATCCTCGACGCGGGCGAGATCTCCCAGGCCGCGACCGTGCTGCCGACGCTCGCCGGCCGCAGCGGGGTCGCCGGCGCCATCATGATCCTGCCGCCCGAGCCCGACGAGCAGCTGGTCGCTTTGCGGGCGCAGGGCTTCCCGTTCGTGGTCGTCGACCCCCGGGGCGAGGTGCCCCGGGACATCGCGGCGGTGTCGGCCGCGCATCTGGCCGGCGCGCGCAGCGCCACGCACCACCTGCTCGCCGCAGGCCACCGGCACATCGGCGTCATCGCCGGGCCCGAGGAGTGGCTGGCCGCCCGGGACCGGCTGGCCGGGCACACCTCGGCGCTGGCCGACGCCGGGATCCTGCCCGATCGGGAGCTGATCAGGTCGGTCGAGCCGACCGTCCGGCTCGGCCACTGGGCCGCGGGCGAACTGCTCGACCTGCCCGCGGCGCCCACCGCGCTGGTCTGCTTCAACGACAAGACCGCCATCGGAGCCATGGCCGCCGCGGCGGACCGGGGCCTGCGGGTGCCGGCGGACCTGTCGGTCACCGGGTTCGACGACATCGACCTGGCCCAGGCCGCCAGCCCGATGCTCACCACCGTCCGCCAGCCGTTGGCGGAGATGGGGCGGATGGCCGTCAGCCTGCTGATCCGGCTGATCGACCGCCGGCCGGTGGACGCCCTGCACGTGGAGCTGGCCACGGAACTGGTGGTGCGGGGCTCGACGGGCTCGCTTCCCGCCGGGTCCATGTAACGCCTCCGTTTCACGCGCCGCCCCACCCGAGCTTGTTGCGGAACTCGCTCCGAGCATTGACACCGTGTCATGCCGCTGCTTTCCTCCATGCCAACAGCTGTTACATCGCTGTTTCATTTGTTACAGCACGGACTTGTCACAGCACCGGGTGAAGGAGGATCACGCGCAGATGTTCAGCAGCAGGCACAGCAGACCCCTTGCGGCTTCCTTGGGAGCACTCGCCCTCGTCGCCGGCACGGCCGGGAGCCTTGTCGCGCCGCACGCGGCGGCGGCGACGACGACGGCCCCGGCAGCCTCGACGGCGGTGTCGGTGTGGGAGACCACGGCCGATCAGAGCCAACTGCTCAGTCCGCAGGCCGGTACGTCGTTCGGCACCGGCACCGGCTCGGGCAGCCAGACCATCACGGTCAACCCCGGCACGAGCTACCAGAGCATGACCGGCTTCGGCGCGTCGTTCACCGACTCCTCGGCATGGCTGGTCGCGAACTCACCGCAGCGCTCGTCGATCATGACGAAGCTGTTCGACCCGAACCAGGGCATCGGACTGAGCTTCCTGCGACAGCCGATCGGCGCGTCGGACTTCTCGTTGTCGCAGTACAGCTATGACGACATGCCCTCGGGCCAGACCGACCCCTCGCTCGCGCACTTCTCGATCAGCCACGACAACGGCTACATCATCCCGGTCCTCAAGCAGGCGTTGCAGCTCAATCCCGCGTTGACCGTCATGGGCACGCCCTGGAGCCCGCCGGGCTGGATGAAATCCAGCGGGTCGATGGTCGGCGGTTCGCTGAACGCCTCGGACTACCAGGTCTACGCGAACTACCTGGTCAAGTTCGCCCAGGCCTACCAGGCCGCCGGCGTCCCGGTCGCCTTGCTGACGCCACAGAACGAGCCGGAGTACTCGCCCTCGAACTACCCCGGCTCGACCCTCACGGCGTCCCAGGAGACCAGCCTGATCGGGAGCAACCTCGGGCCCGCCCTGACCTCGTCCGGACTGGCGACGAAGATCATCAGCTACGACCACAACTGGAACGACCCCTCCTTCCCCGAGACGATCCTCGGCAACTCGACGGCGTCCCAGTACACGGCTGGCACGGCCTGGCACTGCTACTCCGGCGACCCCAGCGCCCAGAGCACGGTCCACAACGCCTACCCGGGCAAGGACACGTACTTCACGGAGTGCTCGGGCTCGCAGTCCTCGAACCCGGCGAACACCTTCGCCGACAGCCTCGACTGGCAGACCGAGAACCTGATCATCGGCGCCACCCGCAACTGGGCCAAGACCGTCGCCACCTGGAACGTCGCCCTGAACCCCACCGGCGGCCCCAGCATGAACTGCACCACCTGCACCGCCGCCGTGACCGTCGACAACAACGCCGGCACCGCCTCGTACAACGCGGAGTACTACGTCCTCGGCCAGGCCAGCAAGTTCGTGAAGCCCGGCGCCGTCCGCATCGACTCCAACACCTTCGGCTCCGGCAACCTCGAGGACGTCGCCTTCCGCAACCCGGACGGCTCCAACGCCCTGGTCGTCCTCAACGCGGACACCAGCAACTCGCACACCTTCAACGTCTCAGAGAACGGCCAGTCCTTCACCTACACACTGCCGGCCCGCGCGGTCGCGACGTTCACCTGGCCCCAGGTTCCCTCCGGCGGCGGCGGTGGCAGCATCGACCCCACGAAGTGGTACGAGGTCGTGAACACCAACAGCGGCCTGTGCGCCGATGCCGCCGGCTGGGGTACCACCGACGGCACCGCACTCCAGCAGTGGACCTGCGGCAGCGGCGGCCAGGAAAACCAGGAATGGCAGTTCCACCCGACCAGCAACGGCTACTACCAGGTGGTCAACCGCAACGCCCCGACCGAGGCCTGGGACGTGACCGGCGGCTCAGGCGCCATTTCCGACGGCACTCCGATCCAGCTCTGGACGGCGGGCGGCGGCACGAACCAGCAGTGGCTGCCGACGCAGGTCGGAAGCGCATACACGTTCACGGCACGGAACAGCGGCACGGAGTGCCTGGACGTGACCAACCGCGGCACGACGAACGGAACGCGGCTTCAGCAGTGGACGTGCACGGGGGGCGACACGGCGCAGTCGTTCACGCTGGTACCGATGTCCTGACCAAAACTCGACACGACACGCCGGTGGCCCGGACCCGATCGGATCGGGCCCGGGCCACCGGTCGTTTTGAAGGCGCTCGGCGCTCGGAAGCGGATCAGAGGCCGTACTCGATCGCGGTGGCGTCCGGCGAAGCCGCCGCGTACTCGACCGCGGTGACGTTCGGCGAAACCCCGAGGGCGTACTCGACCATGCTGGCGTTCGGCGCGACGGTCCCGGCGGCGACGGCTGCGTGCGAGGGCGCGGCGGTCATCATGACCGCGATGCCCGTGGCGGCAGCCACCCCGCCGAACCGCTTGAAGACAGATGTCATGTCCGGTCTCCTTGACGGGTTCAGGTGGTCGTCGCTTCGACGATAGCTGCTGTTCCACATCAGTGCTCTGTCAGCGACCCACTTCGAAAAGCGTCGACCAAGCGGAAGAAGGCTTGGAGGGAGGATTCACCGTCGTGTGTCAGACGTTCCACGGCTGACGCCCACCCGGCAGACAGACCAGTTCCGAAATTCCAGCTCAACCAGTTGGTGAACGCCCCGACTGGATCGAGGTCAAAATCTTCGTCGGCAACATGGATCTTGAGCGCGATCGAGTAGCCGGAGAGAAAGCTCACCATGCCGTCCAGGGTGCCACCCTTCCCAAGCCAGTCACGCCGAAAACGGACATCGTCGAGCACATCGAAGACACTTCGAAATTCCCCACTCATCAGGCACTCGCTTTCCACATGGTTCAGAGCCGCCTTTTCATCCGATGACGGCGCCACCGGCAACACCACCGTCGACATCTACTGCTACCGATCCACAGCAGGCACCTCAGCCTGCGACGACTTCACCCTGACCGCCAACTGATCAGGATCTGATCGACCAGCCGCACAGAGCGGCCGAAGCAACCGAGGGGCGCTGCCGAACCTGGCAGCGCCCCTTCACAGATCCACGCGATTGACTCGGCATCGAAGCGACCTGTAAGACTCTGAGACCATTCGACATCACCGCCGGTCAGTCGGCGTGCCCCCATGAGAGCGACAGCCATGCCGACGCCCCGATCCCGAATAACCGCGCTGGGCCTCACCGCGGCCGTCGTCGCGACCGGCCTCACCCAGCCCCAGCTGGCAAAAGCCGATGAGACCACTGTGTCCGTCGACAATGCCCGCACCGGGTGGGACCAGCACGAGCCCGGGCTGAGTCCGGCCGACGTCTCCGATCCCAGCTTCGGGCAGATCTTCTCGACCACGGTCGACGGCCAGGTGTTCGCCCAGCCTCTGGTGGCCGGGGGCATGCTCGTTGTCGCCACCGAGAACAACAAGGTCTACGGCCTGAATCCGCAGACCGGCGCGATCCAGTGGACTCGTGGCGACCTGGGCCCGGCGTGGCCGTCGTCGTCGATCGACCCGCCGACCGGCTGTGGGGACCTGGGGCCCACGATCGGCGTCACCGCCACGCCGGTCTTCGACGCGGCCAGCAACACGGTCTACTTCACGTCGAAGACCTATGCCAACGGCGACCCGACCCAGGCGAGCTGGCTGATGCACGCGATCGACCCCGGCACCGGTGCCGAACGGTCGGGCTGGCCGGTCACCATCAAGGGCTCGCCGAGCAACGACCCGTCGACGCCGTTCGACGCGTTCCACGAGATGCAGCGCCCCGGGTTGCTGCTCATGGACGGCGTCGTCTATGCCGCGTTCGGCGCGCACTGCGACTTCACTCCGTGGCACGGCTATGTCGTCGGCGTCGATGCCGCCTCGGGGCAGCAGACCGCGATGTGGACCTCGGAGACCAACGACGCCGGCAGCGGCGCGGGCATCTGGCAGTCCGGAGGCGGTCTGGTCTCCGACGGCGACGGACGCATCATCTTGTCCACCGGCAACGGCGTCAGCCCGAAGGCGGGTCCGGGCACCAGTCCCAGCGGGCACCTGGCCGAGTCGGTGGTCCGGCTCCAGGTGGGCTCGGACCGATCGCTGTCCGCAGTGGACTTCTTCAGTCCGTCCAACAACTCGACGCTGGATCTGAACGACACCGACTTCGGCTCCGGCGGTCCGTCCGCGCTCCCGGACAGCTTCGGCACCCCCAAGGTGCCGCACGTGCTGTTCCAGGAGGGCAAGGACGGCCGGATCTTCCTGCTCAACCGCGACAACCTCGGCGGCATGGGGCAGGGCCCCGGTGGCACGGACGCCGCCGTGCAGACCATCGGCCCTCTTCCCGGCGGCCTGTGGGGGCACCCGGCGGTGTGGGGCGGCGACGGCGGCTATGTCTACCAGGTCGGCAACCAGCAGCCGCTGATCGCGCTGCAGGCCGGCGCGACCGCGGACGGCAAGCCCACCCTGACCCAGGCCGGCACCAGCACCGACTCCTTCGGCTTCACCAGCGGATCGCCGATCGTCACCTCGAACGGCTCGACCTCCGGCAGCGCCGTCGTCTGGGTGGTGGACTGCCCGAGCGGCTCGTGGGGCAGCGGCGTGACCGGTGAGAACGCGACTCTGAACGCGTACTCCGCGGTCCCCGACGCCCATGGCACCCTCGACAAACTGTTCTCGGCGCCGATCGGCCGCGCGGCCAAGTACTCGGTGGTCGCCACCGACTCAAACCGCGTCTACGTCGGCACCCGCGAGACCGACCTCGTGGGCAAGGTCATCGGCTTCGGCAAACCCGCGACGACGCCGTTGACCACGTCCCCGGTGGCATTCGGGCCGGTCGAGGTGGGTTCGGGCGCCCAGAAGCAGGTGACGCTGACCGCGACGAAGCCGGTCACGGTCACCGGCGCCACGGTGAACAACTCGCCGTACACCGTCGACGCCTCACCGCTGGCGTCCCCGGTGTCGCTGAACACCGGCGACCACATCACTCTCAATGTCACCTTCACCCCGACCGCCCCCGGCGCGGCGAACGGGATCATGACGGTCGCGACCAGCGCCGGAAGCGTCGGCGTGTCCCTGAACGGCACCGGCCTGACCAACGGCCTCGGCGCCTCGCCGAGCCCGGTGCAGTTCCAGGACGACCAGCCGACCGGGACGCAGCAGACGATGGCGGTCCGGATCTGGAACACCGGCTCCGTGGACGAGACGATCAACAGCGTCACGCTGCCAAGCGCCCCGTTCACGGTCCAGGGCCTGTCGCAGGGCACGACCATCGGCGTCGGCAAGTCGATCTCGGCGACGATCACCTACGCCCCGACCGTCGCCGGCGCGGCCAACGATCAGCTGACCGTCGTGTCGACCAGCGGCACCCTGAACGTCCCGCTCACCGGCGGAGCGGTGTCGGGCTTCGGGAACCTGCAGATCTCGCCCTCCGCCCTGAACTTCGGCAACGTCGCCGTCGGCGCCACGGCGACCGTGGGCTTCGACGCGACGAACACCGGAACGGCCCCGCTCACGATCTCGAAGGCGAAGGCGCCGACCGGCGTGTTCACCACCGCTCTGCCGATCTCTGAGGGCCAGGTCCTCGGACCGGGCCAGAGCATCCACGTGGACATGACCTTCACGCCGACCGCGGCCGGCCCACAGCAGGCCCAGTACGAGATCACCCCGGCTGACGGTCAGGGTGCGATGTACGTCCAGATGAGCGGCAACGGAGTCGCCGCGGGAGGTCCCACGGGCAACCCCGGCGGCAATCCGCCGCCCGCCACGGGCAACCCCACCGTCACCCGGCTGTCCGGCGACAACCGGTTCCTCACCGGCGTCGCCGTATCGCAGTCTCACTGGGCCAACGCCGGCGGCGACTCCTCCGGCCGCGCGCCCGCGCGCGTCGTCGTCCTCGCCCGCGGCGACCAGTTCGCCGACGCGCTGGCCGGCGTGCCGCTGGCCGCCAAGGTCGGCGGCCCGCTGCTGCTCACCGACCCGGCCTCGCTGACCCCGGCGGCTCTCACCGAGATCAAGCGGGTCCTGGGGACGAACGGCGGCCAGATCGACGTCCTCGGCGGCACCCAGGCCGTTTCTCCCGCCATCGTCACCCAGCTGACCCGCCTCGGCTACAGCGTCAACCGCTTCGCCGGCACCGACCGCGATCACACCGCCCTGGACATCGCCGAGCGCGGCCTCGGCAGCCCCCAGCACGTGGTCCTGGCCACCGGCCTGGACTACGCCGACGCCCTGGCGGCCGGCCCGTTCGCCACCGGCGCCGCCGCGACCGCGTCCGGCCCGGCCGCGGTGATCCTGACCGACGGCAAGACCCTGGCACCGGATATCCGGGCCTTCATCGCAAGCCGCGTCGCGCAGTCAACCCAGAACGCGCCAACAGCGTGGGCCATCGGCGGCCAGGCCGTAACGGCGACGGCTGGCCTGCCGGGCTACATCAGGCCGCTGGCAGGCAGCACCCGCTACGACACCGACATCAAGGTGGTGCAAGCCGCCATGGCCGCCGGAGCCGTCCACCAGCTCGGCATAGCCACCGGCACCGGCTTCCCCGACGCCCTGACCGGCGGCGCGCTGACCGCGGCCACCGGCGGCGAACTGGTCCTGGTGCCGTCCACGCTGCCCCAGGCGACGGCGAACCTGCTCAGCGCGCTCCGGCCGCAACTGGCGTCGGTGGAGCTGTTCGGCGGCACCGCTGTCATCAACCCGGCCCTGGCCGGGCAGGTGACTTCGGTGGTGAATGGCAGGCCCCAGTAGCCTGATTCGCCGCTATGGTTCCCCTATGACAATCCACACCGAATCATGCGGAATCTGACACATGTACGACGTCATCATCGTCGGCGCCCGGTGCGCCGGCGCCGCCACCGCGTTGCTGCTGGCGCGGCGGGGTGTCAGGGTGCTGCTCGTCGACCGGGCGGTGTTTCCCAGCGACGCGGTCTCGACGCATCTGCTGCATCCGACGGGTGTGGCGCGGTTGCGGTCGTGGGGGTTGCTGGATCCGTTGTTGGCCGGGGGTTGTCCGCCTATCGACACCATCAGCTTCCGGGCGGGTGAGGATCTGGTTCTGCGGGGGGCGCCGTATGCGTGCGACGGGATCGCGGTCTCGTTGGCGCCGCGGCGGACGGTGCTCGACGCGATGCTCGTCGAGGCGGCGGGGGCGGCGGGGGCCGAGGTGCGGGAGGGTGCTTCGTTTCAGCGGGTGGTCTGGGAGGACGGGCGGGTTGTCGGGGCCGAGTTCGGCGGGCGCAGTGCCTTTGTGGAGCGGGCCGCGTTGGTCGTCGGTGCCGACGGTCGGCACTCGGCGGTGGCTCGGCAGGTCGGGGCGCGGGTGATCCGGGACGCCGGCACGTTCGGCTGCCAGTTCTACGGCTACTGGCAGGGCCTGCCGGATGTCGGCACGCAGATCTTCATCGGGGGCGGCCAGGCGGTTTTGGCGTATCCCACGCACGGCGGCGACCACCTCGTCCTGGTGGGCTGGCCGCACGCGCGGTTCGCCGAGGCGAAGCAGGACATTGATCGGCACTTCCTCGCCGCCGTCGCCGCGAGCGCCCCGGGCGTCGCCGAGTACCTCACCGCCGACGCCCGCAGCGGGCCCATCTCCGGCTCCGGCGATCTGGGCAACTACATCCGCGAGTCGGCCGGGCCGGGCTGGGTGCTCGTCGGGGACGCCGCGACGGCGAAGGACCCGGTCACCGCACAGGGCATCGGCGACGCGTTCGCGCAGGCGCAATCGGTCGCCGACCGCCTGCCGGCAGCCCTGGCCGCGGGCCCGCAGGCCGTGGACGTGGCAACGGCGGCCCACGCCGCTGACCGGGAGCGCGACAGCGCCACGGCGTTCGAGACCACCCTTACCTTCGCGATGGGCGGCAACTCCGCCGCCCTGCTGCCGGTGCTCCGCAAGATCGAGTCCCGTCCGGATCTGATCAGCATGTTCTACGGCATCTACGCCGGGCAGGTCACGATGGAGGAGTTCGTCGCGGCGGTGGGCTGAAGCCATCACCGGCGAGGAGCGTCAGTCCCTCATGTCAGTAGCCCCGACAGCTTTCGCCCGTATCCCGTCGGCAGGTTCGCTTCGCCGGTCAGCTCAGTGAGGAATCCGGGATTCGTGCTCGCGGTCAGTCCGTCGAGCACGATCGCCTCGAGGCCCGCTGTGACGTCTGCGGACAGCGCCGGTATCGCTGGCCCGCTGAGCGTCGGCGCCGTGGCCGTCGCGGCCTCCGCCCCGCCGAGCCTGAACCCCTGCGTACCCCGCACCGGAAGCCGTGGCCGGAGTTCCTGCCCGGTCGGCTCGATCTCGTCCAGCGCCAGGCGCCATGTCGGCGCGCCGTTGTGCTGCTGCCGGTGCCGGGCCGGCGATGGCAACAGCGGCGCCACCGCCGCCATGACCTTCTCACCAGCGGCCATGGGGCCACCCTGACTCGGGCCGCTCAGCGCGGCCAGCGCCTTGCCGACGATCGCGGCCGCGTCGGCCAGAGCGAGGTCGCCCACCGCCGGGTCGGGGTCGTCCTGGCGGAGGTCGACGGCATGGCCTGCGGGGACGCCCGGCACCGTCGTCTCCGGGGTCCCGTCGGCCGGCGGGATCAGGGTCCGCATCAGCGCGGTGGTGCCGTAGCGGGGTGCGCCACCGACCACCACGACATCGATGTCCGCGTCGGTGGCGTCGATCAGCGCGGTGTAGGGGTCGCCGTCCTGGCCGGCCACCCCGGTGATGTCGGCCCGCATGGTGGCGGCCAGGGACCCCAGAGCCTTGTCCCAGGTGAGGATCCGGGCCGCGTCGCAGGTCGCCATGGCGACCAGGTCCTGGTCGCTGAACACGCCGCCGGCCGCAGTGCTCGCCAGCCGCGCCGCCTTCAGCTCGCCGAGCAGACCCTTGCTTCCCGACACCGACCAGTCCGGGCCCAGCGCCATCGGGACGCCGGCCGACTTGGCGGAGGCGATGTCCGCGGTCCCGCCGTACAACAGCAGATTCGACAGCGGCGACCACACCATGGAGCCGCCGTGCTGCGCGAACACCGTGAAGTCGGGGGCCGTCAGGCCGGTGCAGTGGATCCCGACCAGGTTCTCGGTGATGGCCCATTTTCCGGGCTCGTACTGGAGCGCCAGGAAATGCTCCCGCGCCGCCGCGTCGACGCCCTCTGCCAGGTGCAGCAGCAGCCGGTGCTGCTGGTCCAGCCGGGCCATGAACTTCTGCGCGTCGGCGGCCTCCACGTCGGCGATCCGGGACTCGGCCGCCGGCAGCGCGGGGTCGTCGGCGGCCTCGACCGTCCGGACCACCCCGCGGTACAGGCGGCGCACGCCGGCGTCGCTGAACAGCGCGATGCCCTGGCTGGTCGTGGTGCCGTTGATCAGGGCCTTGGCTTCGACGTAGCGGACCACCGCGGGCATCAGCGCCGCGTTCTGGCCCAGCACCGTCATCGGTCCGGTGACCAGGCGGTGGTAGGCGGGGTTCGAGGCGCCTCCCCACTGGCCGCGGTCGCCGTACTTCTTCGGTACCTGCCACAGGGGCAGGACGTTGTACGGCAGGTGGTTGTGCAGCTCGATCAGGCCTGGGTAGAGCGTGGCGCCGGTGTCCAGCGGCGTGAGGTCCCGGCACGTGTCGGGTGGCGGGTCGGCGGCCGGCCGCACGTCGGTGATCAGGCCGTGTTCGACGTACACGACGCCGTCGGGCAGGACGGTGCGTGCGGCGTCCATGGCGACGACGCGCCCCCTCAGGGCGAACCGGGGGCCGTTTTGGGGACTCGTGGCGGTATCCATAGCCTGTCCCTCTCAGCAGGAGTCCACGCCGTATTCATTCTACGCTTTAAAGGATGAATGCCTTTATCTCGGCAGGGCTTGCGGGCACTGTGCACCGAAGGCTCTGTGCACCGAAGTAGAGGAGCGCTCCCATGGTGCAGGACTTCGATTCCGGATACCCGGCCCCGTACGCCACCTTGGCCGCCGCCTATCCCGGGGCGGACGTGTTCCCGACGACGGACTTCCGGGTCGAGTGGGGCCCGATCTTCCACCGCGGTCGCCTGGATGGCTCAGCCCGTCTCCTGGTGATCGGCCAGGACCCGGCGCAGCACGAGGCCATCGCGCGGCGGATCCTCATCGGGACCGCCGGCCACCGGTTCCAGGGGTTCATGGCCAAGCTCGGCATCACTCAGAGCTATGTCATGATCAATACGTACCTGTATTCGGTCTACGGGCAGACCGGCGGGAACAAGCACGCCCACGACGCCGCGATCGCCACGTACCGGAACCAGTGGCTGGACGCGATCGCCGCCCACAGCCCCATCGAGGCGGTGGTCGCGCTCGGCAGCCTGGCCGACACGGCGTACCAGACCTGGCACGCGACGGCGTCCGGCAGCGCATACACCGGCGCCTACCAGCACATCCTGCATCCGACCTACCCGGACAGCGCCGCGGCCTCGTCCGGCACGCCGCAGGCGACGTTGATGGCGCAGATGCTGGCGAACTGGAACACCGGGCTGGACGCGCTGCATCCGGCGATCGCGCACCCCGACGTGCCGACCCCGCTCGTCCACTACGGCACCGACCTCGCCCCGGGCGATCTGGCCGACATCCCCGCCGGCGACCTGCCGGCCGGCTGCCCGGCCTGGATGCGCTCGGCGGAGCCGTGGGCGACGCGGACTGGTGCGACCGCGGCGGACAAGCGGGCCACGATCACGGTGACCATTCCGGCCGACGAGCGGCCGTTCTGAGCTCTTGTGGGTTCTGAGCCTCGTGAGTTCTGATTCGGTGTGAGTTCTGATTCGGTGTGAGTTCTGACTCCCTGTGGTCAGACGCTGCTCAGATCCGCCTGCAGCTTCGCCACGTCGATGCCGTTGATCTTCCCGGCCTTCTCGAACTCCTGGGACAGCACGACCCAGGCCTCGTCGCCGTAGACGCCCCACCAGTCCCAGGCCATCGGTTGCACGGCTCCCCAGGTGACGCAGTACAGCATCTTGTCGTCGTAGCCGAGCACGGGAATGGCGTGGCCGCCCTCGATCGACTGACGCTGCCAGTCGTCGGCCAGCGTCCACGGCTGGCCGGCGGCGAACTGGGTCTGCGCGTTGGCGGGCACCTGGATACCGACGTAGACGCCGCCGAAGTACGCGACCGCCTGCTTCAGCGAATCCAGGGCGTGCACGTTGACCGGGGCGTACGCGACGATCTTGTTGCCCCAGATGCCGTCGCGCAGCCAGTCCTGCAGGACCCGGGACTCCACCAGGCCGGCGTCCTTCCCATGGGAGAACCTGAGGTACTGGGCCACGACCTCGGCGTCGGTCGGCACCGGCATCTGGATCCCGGTCTGGGCGTTCCAGGACTGGATGAGGTGTGCGGCGGCGGCCATCGTGCAGTCGCCGTAGCGGTCGTTCCCGTCCATCGGAAACCCGCCGGCGACGTGGGCCGTGTAATCGACCGAGGCCGGGGGCGCGGGCAGCGGCTCGGTCACGTAGTGGGGCATTTCCCTGACCTCGACAGGGAACTGCGGCGCGCGTTTGCCGAGTCTGCCGACTGTGCGTGTCATGATCTCCTCCACGATGTGTGCGTCCGTTCAGGGGAACGGCTCTGCGCTCAGTCGTGGCGGGGCGACGTCAGTCGGTGTCCCTGGACGGCAGGCCTGGCCCGCGGCCTCACTGTTTCGTCTGCTCCGCCGTGGTGGGCGGAGTATGGGCCATGTCGGCATCGTAGGCTCGCGGACGCCCGACGGCCTGCCGAGCCGGGTGAGCGAGCGCCTAGCCGCGCCGCCCCGACAGCCACCCCCGCTTCTTCGTCGAGATCGAGATGACTGAGTCCTTCCCGGGCCGCCGATACTCCCCGTGCATCACCCGCCGCACCAGTTCGGCATCCGAGCTGCCCGGCAGGCTTCCGTAGCCGGTGGCCGACCAGATCGACCGGTCGTGGGGCACCGCGAAGTAAGGCACCTCGACCAGGGCCCGGGTCCGGCGGCCGACCTTCACGCTCACCGCCGCCGGCAGGACGTCCAGGGGCAGGTTCGCCTGGGCGCGCCGGCGGCACTCGGCGCACATGGAGACCGCCGGTCCCCGGCCGGTCGGCGAGTTGCGGCGTTGCCGCTTCTTCGGTTTGTGGGCCGCGTCCGGCCCGGTGTGGGCGGCCGCGTCGTGCAAGGGGTTGTAGAAACAGCGGCCGCGGCGGTGCGGAGCGTGCTTGCCTTCGTGCCGCGCGCTCGCGACCGCGAAGTGCCGCACCGCGATGTCGAGCAGGGCCGACACGCCGGCCAGCTCCACCGGCTCCGCGGCCTCGTCGAACAGCTTGCCGGCGGCAGTGTAGGCGTCGAGCGCCAGGCTGTATTCGCGCGCCACCTGCTCCTCGTCGTCGCACAGACTCAGCTCCGACGCGCTGAGGCGTTCGCCCACTTCGACCAGACGCGGCTCCAGCCGCACGCAGATGGTCCCGCACATGGCAGCCCACCGCGCGGGGTCGACTCGCCGCAGAGTAATGGTCTGCGGCGGCTTCGTTACCGGGACGGGGCGCGGCCGGCCGACGTCAGCCGAGCGGTCCCACACATAGCGAGTCCAGAAGCTCTTCTTTCCCCCATTCACAGACACGGATCAAGGCTAGGTCATCGATCAACAGGCCGGGCGGAACGGGACGATCACCGGTCCCTCCGACTCCTCGGCGGCGAGAGCGCCTACGGTAACCGCATCGGCTGTCTCGAACGGCATGCGCACCCCGCGCCGAATCGTCTCGACGACCTTCAGGCTCTCCCACTCTGCGCTCGCGTACGGATCCTCGAAGTCGAGCGGGCAGTGGTTCAGGACGACCAGATCGGCCTGCTTGCCGACCTCGATGGTGCCTTTGCGGTGCTCCTCGAAGTACTGATACGCGGCGTTGACCGTCAACGACCTCAGCGCGTCGCGCACTGAAACCCGCTGGTCCTCACCAAGGACCTCACCACGGCCGCGAGTACGGCGGGTCACCTGGCTCGACAGGACCCTGATGGAGTCCGGGAGCGCCACCGGGGCGTCGTGATGGGAGGTGTAGCGGAGCCCCATGGCGAGCGCGGTGGCCGCCGGAGAGATGTTCTCTGCGCGCGGCGATCCCAGCACGACGTCCTGATACCAGTCGCCCCAATAGAAGGTGTGCATGGAGAAGAACGAAGGGATGATGCCCAGGCGGGCGAACGCCTCCAGCTGGTCCTCGCGGGCGGTCTGGGCGTGGATGGCCACCGGGCGCCGGGCGGCGGCGTCCGGTTCGCCGCGTTCCGCGCAGACGGCTTCGATCGCGGCGATGAACTGGTCGATGGCGGCGTCGCCGTTGACGTGCGCGATGACCTGCCAGTCGTTGGCGAAGGCGCGGCGGACCTGCCCGACGACCACGTCGAAGTCCTTGATCGCGGGATAGCCGCAGTAGTCCTCGGGCAGATCGCCCGGCGGCTCCTTGTACGGCTCGGTCAGCCACGCGGTACGGCCCTGGGGTGAGCCGTCGAGGAACATCTTGACCCCGGCGCAGCGCAGCCCGCGGGCGTAGTCCTGACTGACAGCGAGGTCGGCGTCCCCGACCGCGGCGGCGCTGATGTACACCACCACGTCCACCTGCCAGGGCGGGAGCGGGAAGGCGCCCGCCGAGCGCATCGCGGCCAGGATCTCCGGCGTGGTGCCCCCTTCCTGCACGGTGGTGAACCCGAAGCGGTTGGCCACCGCCCGGCCGGCTTTGAAGAATCCGGCGGCGATCAGGGGATTGAGATTGGCCGGGCGCCCGTCCGCGGCGGCGGTTCGGAACGCCTCGGTGTTGGCCAGAGTGAACGCCGCCTCCTCCAGGACCCCGCTCGGGGTCCCGAAGTCCGGGAGGTCGTCCTCGCGCCGGATGACGCCGCCGTCCGGGTCCGGCGTGTCGGCGGTGATCCCGAGTTCCCGCAGGCCCACCGAGTTGACCGCGCCGAGATGGAACGACTGGTGGATGGCCAGCACCGGCCGCTCGGTACTAACGCGATCCAGGTCCTCGCGGGTGGGGTGGCCGCCGATAATGGCGTCGTCGTAGCCGAAGCCGATGATCCAGCGCGAGCGGCCCAGCGGCTGGGTCGGGCTGTAGGGCGGGTTCGCGTCCCGCCATCGGGACAGCTTCTCGATGACGTCGCCGAGCCGGCGCACGTCCCCGTCGGGCGCGGCCAGCAGATCGGCCACAGTCGCCTGCAACCCGATGCCGCCCAGGTGGCTGTGCGGGTCGATGAAGCCGGGTAACAGGGTTCTGTCTTCGAGATCCCGCATCACGGTCGCCGGCCCGCGCCAATCGCGTTCGGCCTCCTCCAACGCGCCGACGAAGACGATGGTCTCCCCGCGCACCGCCACGGCCTCCGGGCGCGCCGCGGAGTCGCCGTCGGGTTCGGTCTCGGCCTCGGGTTCGGCCATGGTGATGATCCGGCCGTTGAAGTAGATGCTGTCGGCGACCGAGGACGGCTCGGCCCCGGCGGCGGTCACGCCAGTCCTCCGAGCCAGTCGACGATCGCGGCGATCTCGCTCTCGTCGGCCAACAGGCCGAAGTGCTCACCGAGAGACGCGGGATCCGGCACTGTTCCCATGACGCCGTAGAAGACCTCTGTGATCAGTTTCGGATCGCTGGTCCTGCGGAGCTGGCCGATCAGCTTCTCGGTCTTGGACGCCTTGACCCGCTCGTCCCCGCGCGCTTGGGAGATGCGGATCGGCACACGGATCTGCTTGTCCGGGGTGAAGCGCTCCACCTGCTCCCAGTACGCCGTCCACGCCTTGGCCCGGTCGCTGCCGGGCAGCGCCACCTGGGAGCGGAAGAGACTGCCCTCCGGATCCTTCACGTCGAACGGCGGCCGGTCCATCCAGAACTCGTCCAAGCTCAGTTCCGCGCGGGACTTGGTGTCGAAGTCCTCGCGGTACTTGGTCTCCGCCGCCGGCTGGAAGATCTCGTGCGCGGGGATGTCCGGGTTGCCGCCGAAGACGCCGTTACTGAAGAGCACGTAGAAGCCGCCCAGGTCGCCGACCGGATCGGGGAGCCCGTAAGCGGGTAGCAAGCCTTCGGGATCCGTCAGGGTGCCGCCCTTGAGATTGGAGGCGGGTGCCAACGCGGCGACGCCCGCGAGCTCGCCTTGCGTGGGATAGGGGTTGTTCTCCCTGCTCGCCAGGTGCGCCGCGAACAGCGCGGCCTGCCCGCCCTGGGAGTGCCCGACGATCGCGTAGCGCTGCGCCGACGCCCGATGACCGGTCTGCGCCGCGAGCTGCCGCGCGGCCGGGACGATGTCGAGCACGCCCCGCCCCTCGGACTCGCCGAGCAGGAAGGGGTGGTTGCCGCGGGTGCCGAGTCCTTCGTAGTCGGTCATGGCCACGACCCAGCCGGCCTCCAGGAGAGCCCTCAGCAGCTTGTGCGGAGCCTTGTTGATCTTACGGAGAAGGCCCAGCCCCTCGTCCTCCAGGCCGGCCGGCACGTGGGAGTCCATGGACGGCGCGCAGATATCGGCGCTCCCGACCGTGCCGTGCGCCCAGCTGACCACGGGCCATCCGTCCTCCGGCGCCGGACCCTCCGGGAACGCGACCAGCCCCGACACCGCGATCGGATCCCCCAGCCGGGCCTTCGTCCCGCTGGTGGACTCGTACAGGACGCGGTACATCGCCCCCGCACCCTCGACGAAGGCCCCGTCGCCGTCGGCGAGCGGCTCGTGGCGGATCAGCGTTCCGGCCCGGCCGGAGATGTCCTCCTCGGTCTCGATGTAGAAATCGACCTGGGGTTCGCGCGGCACGAAGTCGTTGGCCATCGAAGTCCTTCCGAGGATTCGGCGCCGGGGTCCGCTGCCCGGGCAGCGACACGCGCCTGCGGTAGACCGCTGTATCACAGAGGTCTGATATTGCTCTGATATTGCAGAGGTCTGATACCGCAGATCCTGATGACCTCCGCCGACCGGGTCAAGGGCCGGGCCGGCACACCTCAGCAGCGCGATCGTGGCGCCTGGTGGCGTTGCCCACCGGTGTCGGCGCCAGCATGGCGCGCGGCGGAGCGGCCCCGTGGGTCAGCCAGAGAGCATCCCTTGACAGCACAGGCAGCACACGAGTTCACTCTCGTCCCTGAAAGCGCTCTCAGGCACAAGCATCCGCTACGAAGGCAAGGTGGAATGTGATCAGACCTGAACGGTTCCTCGTTCCGCGCACCGTCAGGCGCGCGGGCCGGGCTCTGGCGATCGCCGCGGCGGCGCTGGGCCTGGTGACGGCCTCGGCCCTCACCGCTTCGGCATCCGCGTCCGCATCCGGAAACGCTTCCGGCACGGCTTCCGGCATGGCTTCCGGCATCGACGCGCACCAGAGTCCTGCGACATCCGTTCCGCCGACCGGCGGCGCGCTCGGTCCGAACGTGATCGTGTTCGATCCGACGATGGCGCAGGCGTCGATCCAGAGCACGCTCGACACGATCGCGGCCCAGCAGGTGCCGAACCAGTTCGGCACCGCGCGGTACGCCTTGCTGTTCAAGCCGGGGACGTACGGGTCCGTCGCGGATCCGCTGGTCTTCCAGGTCGGCTACTACACCAGCGTCGCCGGTCTCGGCCTGACGCCGGACCGCACCGTCATCAACGGCTCGCTCGACGTCTACAACCAGTGCCTCGGCAGCCAGACCAACTGCAACGCCACCGACAACTTCTGGCGGTCGGTGACGAACCTGACCATCAACGTCGCCGGCGGCAACGGCTGCCAGGCGAACACCGAGTTCTGGGCCGCCTCGCAGGCCGCCCCGCTGCGCCGGGTCGTCGTCAACGGCAACGTCAGCCTGATGGACTACTGCGACGGCTCGCCGGACTACGCCAGCGGCGGCTTCATCGCCGACTCGAAGTTCACCGGCGGCACGGTCATCAACGGTTCGCAGCAGCAGTACATCACCCGCGACACCGGCCTCGACGGCTGGACCAACGGCGTCTGGAACCAGGTCTTCTGCGGGGACCCCGGCGCTCCGGCGCAGAGCTTCGCCGCGAACTCCGGAGACCCCGGCGGCCCGGCACCCTACACGAGCCTGGCCACGTGCCCGGTCACCAAGGAGGCCCCGTACCTCTACCTCGACGACTCCGGCCAGTACCGGGTCTTCGTCCCCTCGCTCCAGAAGAACTCGAGCGGGCCGACCTGGGCCGCGGGCACCACCCCCGGGACCTCGCTGCCGCTGAGCAAGTTCTACGTCGTGAACGCGGCGAGCACCGTCGCGCAGATCAACACGGCGCTGCTGCTCGGTGACGACCTCCTGTTCACCCCGGGCGTCTACAACGTCCCGCGCACGATCCACGTCCTGTGGCCGAACACGCAGATCGTCGGCCTCGGCTTCCCGACCCTGGTCCCGACCGACGGCAACGTGACGATGGACGTCGCGGACACCGGCGGCACCACGCTGTCCGGCCTGATCTTCGACGCCGGACCGGTCAAGTCGCCGGCCCTGCTCGACGTGGCGCCGCTGCCGATCCCGGTGAGCCACGCCGCGGACCCGATCTCCGTCGACGACGTGTTCTTCCGCGTCGGCGGCGCGACGGCCGGCACGGCGACCGACGCCTTCGTCGACAACAGCAACGACTCGATCCTCGACGACGTCTGGATCTGGCGCGCCGACCACGGCGCGGGCGCCGGCACCTGGACCTCCGACCAGGCCGACACCGGCCTGACGGTCAACGGGAACGGCGTCACCGCCTACGGGCTCGCGGTCGAGCACTTCCAGAAGAACGAGACCGTCTGGAACGGACAGCAGGGTACTGTGATCTTCTTCCAGAACGAGAACCCGTACGAGGTGCCGAACCAGGCCTCATGGATGGCGAGCCCGACGCAGAAGGGCTATCCGGCCTTCCTGGTCGGCAACCGTGTCAAGACCTTCCAGGGCTACGGCATGGGCAGCTACACGTTCTTCAACCAGGGCGTGGACATCCAGAACTCGATGGCGTTCCAGGCGCCGTCGACGCCCGGAGTCCAGTTCCACGACATCCTCACGGTGTTCCTCACGGGCTCCGGCGGGATCCAGTCGGTCATCAACGGCACCGGTGCGGCGGTCAGTTCGACCTTCGTCGGGCCGAGCGACGTCGTCTCGTACCCGTAACAGGGACCTGATCATCTGAGCACGAAGGCCAGGCCGCCGCGAAGCGGCCTGGCCGACGGCCGACAAGGCTTCCGGCGCGGCACCGGCTACGGCTGAGCCCGCCGCAACAGCAGCTCGCGTTCGGCATCGTTGCCGGTCAGCTCCGCGGCACGGACGAACTCCGCTCGCGCCTCGTCCTCACGTCCGAGGCGGGCCAGAAAGTCGCCGCGTACCGCGTGCAGAAGGTGGTAGTCGTCCAGGGCATCCACCTTGTCGACCAGTTCCAGGCCGGCGGCCGGACCGTGCAGCATCGCCACCGCGACCGCCCGGTTGAGTTCCACGACCGGCGACGGAAACCGTTGCGCGAGAACGGCGTACAACCCGGCGATGCGCCGCCAGTCGGTCTCGGCGACGGTCGGCGCCATGGCGTGGGCGGCGGCGATGGCGGCCTGCAGGGTGTAGCGCCCGGGAGCCAGTCCGCGCTGCCGGTTCAGAGCGTGGGCGCGTCCCAGCGCTGCGAAGCCACGGCGAACGGCCAGCCCGTTCCAGTGCGCGCGGTCCTGATCCGCGAGGAGGACCACCCGGCCGTCGGCGGCCCTGCGGGCCCGAATACGCGAACCCTGGAGTTCCAGCAGCGCGGCGAGCCCGTGCACATCCGGCTCGGAGGGCAGCAGTCCGGCGAGGACGCGGGCGAGCCGCACGGCGTCCTGGCACAGTTCGGCCCGCACCCAATCGGTTCCGGAGGTGGCCGAGTAGCCCTCGTTGAAGATCAGGTAGATGACTTCCAGCACCGAGTCCAACCGCGCGGTGAGCTCAGCGTCTCCGGGCACCTGGTAGGGGAGGCCCTCGGCGGCGATCGTGCGCTTGGCACGCACGATCCGTTGCGCCACCGTCGATTCCGACACCAGGTAGGCACGGGCGATCTCCGCCGTGGTGAGGCCGCCGACCATCCGCAGCGTCAGCGCGGCCCGCGCGGGAGCGGACAGGACCGGGTGGCAGGCCGTGAAAATCATCCGCAGCAGGTCGTCCTCGAGCGGATCGTCCTGCGCCACGGTCTCGTCCGGGCCGGGCTGCTGCCGCCGCTGCCGCTGCTCGGTCAGCAGGTCGTGGCCGAGCAGCGCCAGCTTGCGGGCGAAGACCGCGTCCCGCCGGATCCGGTCGATGGCGCGGTGTTTCGCGGTGAGCATGAGCCAGCCGCCCGGATTCGGCGGCACGCCGTCGCGCGGCCACTGCTCCAGCGCCGCCACGTAGGCGTCCTGGGCGAGTTCCTCGGCCGCGGAGATGTCGCCGGTCACGCGAGTCAGACCGGCGACCAGGCGGGGCCACTCGATCCGCCAGGCCGCCTCCACGGCGCGCCTGGCCGACTCGTCCGGCGACCGGGGCCCGCCCACTCAGACGGGCTCCTCGATCTGCCGGACCTCGACCGCGATCTCCCATTCGGGGCCGTGGACGCGCAGGAAGCGCGACGCCCACTCGACCGCCTCCTCGCCGGTGCGCGTCTGCAGCAGGCAGTAGCCGCCGATGATCTCCTTGGACTCGGTGAACGGGCCGTCGACCACGGTCTGCACGCCCTTGGACTGCTGGATCCGCGTCGACTCCTCGGCCGGCCGCAGACCACCGGTGTCCAGGAGCACACCGGCCTTCGTCATCTCCTCGATCAGCTCGGCCATCGCGGAGATCAGCGCCTCGTCCGGGCCGCCGTCGGGGGCGAGCGCGGGATCGAGCCGGACCAGAACCAGGGAACGCATCGCCGTACTCCTTTCAGGCGACCCGGTAGCGGAGATAGACCGCACCGGACGCGAACGCCTTCGATTCGACCAGGTCCAGGTCGAGCGCGGACTTGTCGGGGAACAGAGGCGTGCCCGCGCCGAGGGTTCCAGGATGCAGCACGATCCGGAACTCGTCGATCAAGCCCAGGCCCACGAAGGAGTGCACCAGCTTCGGGCTGGCATAGATCTGCATAGTGCCGCCCGGCCCCGCCTTCAGCGCCCGCACCTGCGCCTCCACATCGGATCCGATGACGCGGGCGTTGGTCCAGCCCGCCGATTCCAGCGTCGTGGAGAACACGATCTTCTCCACGCCGTTCACCCACTCGGCGTGCACCTGCTCGTGCTGCGACGCCGCGGGATCGTCCGGGACCGCCGACCAGTAGTCGCGCATGCCAAGGTAGGTCGCGCGGCCGTACAACGCGGTGTCGACGTCGGCACGGATGTGCTCGTCGCCGTACGCGCTGAGCTCCTCGCTGTAGGCCCGCCAGGTGAACTCGAATCCCAGCCCCTCGGCCGAGGCCGCGTAGCCGTCCACCGTCATGTGCTCGAACGCCACCAGCTTGCGCACTGTTCTCTCCTGTCTCGAAATAGGCGGCCCGACGTGGGCCCTCACCTACTCCTCGAACGGCGCCCGGCGAAATCGACAGGATCTGCGACCGCGGCGCAATCCAGCCGCGAGCCCGACGCGATCAAGCCCTGAAAGCTTGATCGCCTCCGGTCCGACATCGGATCGGATCGGATCACAGAGTCGGACCACAAAGGAAGGGGATGCGTTATGACCAAGTTCATCAACGCGCTCGGCGACCGGATGCTGGCGAAGGTGCTCAAGCAGGAGAGCGCCGGCGCGTGCATCGACGGCATGGGCACGTTCTGCGGCTGGGTGGCGGTCAGCGGCGGCAAGTGCGGCGCCGACGGGCACTTCTACCAGGAAGTCTGTTACGGGGAGCAGAACTGCTACGGCAACTGCGCCGCCTACTGCAGCCGCGGTGTCGCATACCAGCACACCCAGATCGTCTGCTAGTCGCTCCTGTGGCGGCGGGACCCTGCCTGGTCCCGCCCCCGTTCCCCGGACGGATCTGACGTGATCTATCTCAACCTGTTGTGCCGCGGCCTGCTCGGCGCGGTGTTCCTGCTCGCGTTCGGCGGGAAGGTGCGCAGCCCGGCGGCGCTGCGCGCGTTCTCCGGGTCGCTGGCCGACCTGGGCTGGCTGCCGGCCCGGCTGCGGCCGGCGGCGGTCGTGGGGCTGCTGGTCGTCGAGGGGGCGACCGTGCTGCTTCTGGCCTGGCCGGCGACGGCTACGACTACGGCGGCGGGGTTCGCCGCGGCCTTCGCGCTGCTCGCGGTGTTCGTGGTCGGCGTGGGGTTGTCAATCCGGCGCGGCGAGCGGGTGCGCTGCCTGTGTTTCGGCGCCGATCGGGGCGCGATGGGCGTCTCCGATGTCGTGCGGAATCTGGCGCTGGCCGCCGTCGCGGCGCTCGGGTTCGGCAGCTCCCTGATAGGCGGTCCGGCGGCGGCCGCCACGGCCGGCGGGGCGGTCGCGGCGGTGGCCGGGGGCGTGGTCGCCGGAGTGGTGGCGACGCGCTGGGACGATCTGCGCTTTCTGCTCTCCGCGTGATCCACGCGGTTCTCCTTTGACGACGAAGGGTTTCTCACGATGATCGGCGTGCTCACCGGGCTGGTCGCTGTCCTGACCGTGCTCACGGTCCTCAATCTGGTGCTGCTGTTCGCGGTGATCCGCCGGCTGCGCACCGCCGAAGCCGGACACGGCACCGCGCAGCTGACGCTGCCGGAAGCCGGCGCGCGGATCGGCTCCTTCCTGACCGCGGCGATGGACGACTCGGTCCTGTCCGAGGAGCAACTCGCCGACGACTTCGTGGTCGCGTTCGTCTCGCCGACGTGCGGGCCGTGCAAGACGCAGCTTGCCGACTTCCGGGCCACGCCGCGCTCGGCGCCGGAGCGCACCGTGTTCTTCGTGAACGGCAGCGCCAACGACGCCCAGAGCGCCGAGTTCGCCGCCTCACTGGCCGGTCTCGGCCGGGTCGCGTACGCGGCGGTGGGCGACGCGGCCAGCACCGCCTTCGGCGGCGTGGACAGCTTCCCGACACTGCTGCGCACCGGCGGCGGAAAGATCGCGGCGACCGGCCGAACCTGGGACGCGATCCTCGCGCCGGCCGGCGCGGCGGTGTGATGGCCGAGGCCGGCATTTCGGGCGGCGAGGGCGGCGGGAGCGGCGAGGCGGCTCCGTCTGCTCCGGCGACTCCTGCGACAGCCGCGCCGACTCCGGCCCCGAGCGCGGCACCGCGCCGTCACGTGGCGCGCGCCGCCCTGGCCCTGCTGTGGCGCTCGGCTCCGCTGGAGGCGGCGGCCGGCGTGTTCGTCACCGTTCTGCAGGGCCTCCTCCCTGCGGCCGGGGCATGGATCGCCAAGCTGCTCTTCGACGAGCTCGCGCGCGGCCGTGCGCTGGACATCGGGCGGGCCACGTGGCTCGTGGGCGCCGGGGCGGCGCTGACCGTGCTCGGCGTGGTGCTGAATCTGGTCGGCAGCCAGGTGGCGCGCCGCAGTCGCCGGGCCGTCACTCTGCGCGCGCAGGATGAGCTCTACCGTGCGGTGTCGGGGTTGCCGGGGCTGCGTTCGTTCGAGGATCCCGTGTTCCAGGACCGTCTGCGGCTGGCCGAGCAGGGCGCGCAGAGTGCTCCCACCGATGTGGACGCGTTCCTCACCGAGACCGTCCGCAACACCGTCGGTGTGCTCGGATACCTCGGCGCGCTGCTCGCGGTGTGGCCGCCGATGGCGCTGGTCCTGCTCCTCACCGCCGTTCCGGCTGCCGTCGCCCAGCGGGCGCTGGCGCGGCGCCGGGCGCAGGTCACCGAGGACACGATGGCGACGCTGCGGCGCCGTTTCTTCTTCCAGCAGCTGCTCACCGACGCCACGGCGGCGAAAGAGGTGCGGCTGTTCGGTCTCGGGCCGCTGTTCCATCGGCGCATGCTCGCTGCACTCCGGGAGAGCACCGACGCCGAGTTGGCGGTCGAGGGACGCGGCTCGCGTCTGCAGTCCGGACTGGCGCTGCTCGCCGCGGCGGTCGCGGCGCTCGGCACGATCGTGGTGATCCACGGCGTCGCGGCCGGCCGGGTGACGATCGGCGGGCTCACGCTGTTCACGGCCGCCGTCGCGGGCGTGCAGAGCGCCTCCTCCGCGGTGATCAACCAGGCCGCGCAGGCCGGGCGGACGATGCGGCTGTTCCGCAGCTATCTGGAGGTCGTCGGCACGCCGCCGGACGTGGCGTCCGGCACCGGCGAGGTGACGCCGCTGCGCCACGGCGTGGAGTTCCAAGACGTCTGGTTCCGGTACCACGACAGTGCGCCGTGGGTCTTGCGCGGCGTGAATCTGGTCGTCCCGGCGGGACAGAGCGTCGGACTCGTCGGCCTGAACGGCGCGGGCAAGTCCACTTTGGTCAAGCTCCTGTGCCGGTTCTACGAACCGGACCGCGGCCGGATCCTGTGGGACGGCGTCGACGTCCGCGAGCTCGCGATCGACCAGCTGCGCGCCGCACTCGGGGCCACGTTCCAGGACTTCTGCCGCTACGACCTGACCGCCGCGGAGAACGTCGGCGTCGGCGACGTGGACCGCATCGAGGACCGTGACGCGATCCGGCGGGCGGCGCTGGCGGCCGGCATCGACGGGACCTTGTCAGGGCTGCGAGACGGCTACGACACCCTGCTCAGCCGGCTCTTCTTCGACGAGGACCGGCAACACGGCCTGGCCCTGTCCGGCGGCCAGTGGCAGCGCGTGGCGATCGCGCGCAGCCTGATGCGTCATGATGCCAGCCTGCTGATATTGGACGAGCCGAGCGCCGGACTCGACGCCGAGGCGGAGCACGAGATCCACCGGACCCTGGCCGCGCGGCGCGCCGGACGTACCAGCCTGCTGATCTCACACCGACTCGGCGCCATGCGGGAGGCAGACGTGATCGTGGTACTGGAGGAAGGCCGCGTGGTGGAACAAGGGACGCACGACGAATTGCTGAGCACTGATTCGCGCTACGCGCGGCTGTTCCTGCTCCAGGCCGAGGGCTACCAGCTCCAGGCCGAGGGGTATCGGCTCGAGCCCGAGGGCCACCCAGAGACTTCGACCGCGGCGGGCACGCCGTGATCCGTGCAGCCATCGGCGCGGGCGTCAGCCTGTTGGCAGCCTGTTCCGCGGTGGCGGTCGTCCGCCACCGCTACACCGTGATCCAGGTCGAGGGCACCAGCATGGCCCCGACCTTCGCCGACGGCGACCGGCTCCTGGTCAGGCGCACCCGGCTGGACGCGGTCGGACGCGGCGAGGTGGTCGTCTTCCGAACCCCGCCCGACTACCGGGCGGCCCCCGACACCCCGCCGTGGCTCGTCAAGCGAGCGGTCGCGATCTACGGCGACGGCGTCCCGGCGGACATGCGGGCGGCCGTCGGCGAGAGCACCGAAGTTCCGGCCGCCCGCCTCATGGTCCGCGGCGACAACCCGCGCAGCCTCGACTCGCGGAACTTCGGTTACGTCACCACGGACGGCTTCCGCGGTGTCGTCGTGCGCCGATTCGGCCGGTCTGAAAGCTGCTGACTTCGGGACCATGGCATTCAACCCCGCATGCCCGACATCCGAAGAATTCGCCGCCCGAACACGCCTTTTCCTGCATCACGAGTACGTCAAAACTCTGCTTTACCAAGCGGTAGATCCCGCACCCGCTCCTAGGCTCCCCGCTGGACGGCGCCGGAATCCCGGCACCGGAGCCGACAAGGGGAGACATCTGTGGCGGATGAGCCGAGCGCTTCGATACCCGGATACCGCGACCTGGTGGCGATCGGGCGCGGTGGGTCGAGTGTCGTGTACCGGGCCTGGCAGGAGAGGTTCGAGCGCCACGTCGCCGTCAAGGTGCTGTCCGGGGAGTTCGACGATGCCGCCTCGCGGCGCTTCGTCCGGGAGATGCGGCTGACCGGCCGGCTGACCGGGCACCCGCACGTCGTGACGGCGCTGGACGCCGGCACCACGGCCTCGGGGCAGCCGTTCATGGCCACCGACCTGTACGAGCAGGGATCGTTGCAGGACCGTCTGAACGCCTCCGGTCCGTTGCCGGCCGTCGAGGCCGCCGCCATCGGGGCGAAGATCGCCGGAGCGCTGACCGACGCGCACGCCCTGGGCATCGTGCACCGCGACGTGAAGCCCAGCAACATCCTGATATCGCGGTTCGGCGAGCCGGCGCTGGCCGACTTCGGCGTCGCGGTGGCGCCCGGATCCCCGTCCGGGATGACCAGCGGGAACGCCTTCACGCCGGTCCACGTCGCCCCCGAGACCATCGCCGGGGCCAAGCCCTCCCCGGCCGGGGACGTCTACTCCCTCGGCTCGACGCTCTACCACCTGCTGGCCGGCGAGCCGCCGTTCTTCCGGGCCGACAGCCCGGAGATCTTCGCTCTGCTGTTCCGCATCGTGAACGAGCCGCCACCGGAGCTGAACTGCCCGGAGCTACCCGCTCTTCTGACGGTCATCCGGGCCGCCATGGCGAAGCATCCGGCGGCTCGGCCCGGTACCGCGCAGCTCACCTGGAAACTCAGGGAGCTGATCCTGCCCGACGGATGGGCGCACGCCCAGCCGGTGGGACGCCCTTCACGGGACATCGACCTGCCGCCGTGGCTGACCTCGGGACCCGTGGCGGCCTCGGAACCGATGGCGGTCAGGCAAGAAGCGAGACCCACCTTGTCCATCGCGGCCGGAGAGCCGCATCCGCCGATGAACCTGCTCGAAGAGCAGCCGGCGGATCCCCCGCGCCGCCGCGCGGCGGTCCTCGTCGGCGCCGGGCTCGGCATCGGCATCGCCGGGCTGGCGCTCGTGCTGGCCGCGATCTTCGTGTCCTGGTGATCGGATCCTCGCACGCGCTTCATAGGGACCCGTCCGCTCCAATATGGGTACCCACTACCGATTCGTGCCGCCCTCCCGCCGATGAAACTGAGGTTCAGGGAGGGCGGCGCTCTTCGAGGCCGGATCGGCCGCGAGACCGAGTACAGCTCCTGTCCCTGCGCTACCGCGATCCGGCACCCGCCGAACGCGTCTCACCACTCATTGGGAGAGGGGTAGAACCATGCAGAAGATGTCGATCCGCAAGGCCGGCACCATCCGTCTGACGACGGCCTGCTACTACGGCACCTGCTACGCCGCCTAGTAGACATCGGGGCCGGGCGCCTTTTTCCAAGGCGCCCGGCCCTGCGCTTTCCCTCGGTCCAATGAGTCCCCTGAATCAGAAAGGCAGGCATCATGAGCACGAGTGCTCCCGATCTTCCGGTCATCCTCCGCCTGCACCGGCTCACGATGGTGCCCGAGGACGACGGGGTGATGGTCGGCCGGCCGGACACCGCCTCGTACGCGATGTTCCCCGAGGAGGGGGCCGAGGCGCTGCGAATGCTGGCCTCCGGCATGCCGGTGGCCGACATGGCCGTGTGGTTCGAGCAGGCCACGGGTACGCCGCTGGACGTCGAGGACTTCCTGGAGGTGCTCGGCGAGCTGGGATTCCTGCTCGGCGAGGACGAGTCGGAGGAGCCGGCCGACAAGCCGGTGCGCTGGCAGCGGCTCGGGAAGTGGGTCTATTCGGCTCCCGCGTGGGCGATCTACGCCGCGCTGGTCGTCGGCGGGCTGGCCGCGATGGCCGTCCACCCGGACCTGCGGCCGTCCTACCGCAACGTGTTCTTCACCAGTTACGTCTCCGTGGTCCCGATCGTGATGCTGGCCGCCGCGATGAGCTGCATCTTCGTCCACGAATCGGCGCACGCCCTGGCCGGGCGGCGTCTGGGCCTGCCCTCCACGCTCGGCGTCGGACGGCGGCTGTACTTCCTGGTGTTCGAGACCCGGCTCGACTCGCTGTTCAGCGTGCCGCGCCGCAAGCGGTATCTGCCGTTCCTGGCCGGGATGCTGTCGGACGTCGTCCTGTGCACCGGCCTGACTCTGGCCTCGCTGGGCCTGGACCGCCCGGGTGTGCCCGCCTGGTGCCACAAACTGTGCCTGGCCGTGGCGTTCACCTGCGTGCTGCGGCTGATCTGGCAGTTCCTGTTCTACCTGCAGACAGACCTCTACTACGTCTTCACCAACGCCCTGCGCTGCACCGACCTGCAGAACGCCACCCGGTTCCGGGTGCAGAGCCGTATGCACGCGATCCTGCGGCGCGTCGGGCTGTCCGCGCTGTCCCGGCTGCTCACGCGCCGGAGCCAGCGCCGGGGACAGCTCGTCCAGGAAGACGAGTGGTCCGACCGCGACCGGGCGGTGGCGCGCTGGTACATGTGGCTCTTCCTGTCCGGCTACGCGTTCTCGCTGGCCAGCTTCGCCTGGGCCGGCATCCCGACGCTGTGGCGCTTCTGGTCCACGGTCTACGACCGGTTCACCAGCTCCGGCGTGGCGGCCTCGGCCCGCGTCGACGCCGCGGTGTTCGCCGCCTTCTCAGCCTTCGAATTCGGCCTGCTGGCCTATGTGTCCGTGCGGGACCGGCGTGCCCGGACCCGGAGCCTTCGACCCCAAGGAGCACAGTCATGACGGCTTCCCCTTCCCGGCACCAGTGGATCGGCACGGCACCGCTGAGCGACGCCGCCGGCACCCCGCTGCCGGTCCCCGCGCTCGACGTGTGGTGCCACCGGCGCCAGCGCGGCCCGTTCAGCGGCGGCGGCGACCTGATGCGGCAGCTCGTCCCGCAATTGCTGGAGCGCCATCCGCACATCGCCAAGGCCCGGATCACCGAGATCGCCGCGGTCGCCCCGGAGCTCGCCGAGGTCGGCGTGCTCGCGCCGCAGACGCTGACGAACACCGCCTCGCACAAGGAGCGCACCCGGTTCTACCCGGCGACCCGCGCCCTGCGCATCGCGCACGGCCTGGCCGAACTGCTCATGGAGTGGGCCCGCACCGAGCACCCCGACGGCCTGGTCATCGCCTTCCGGGACCTGGACCACGCCGACCCCACCGACCGCGACCTGGCGGCCGCGCTGCTGCGCCGCTGCGACCCGGCCGTGATCACGGTGATCGCCGAGGCCGACACCGCCGGGGAGGACCTGCTCGGGCGGGCGCTGGCCGCCCATGCCGAACGCAACTCCGGGGTTCTGGCCCCGCGGCCCGGGCCGGAGGCGTCCGGGGCCGACCAGGCGCAGCAGTACATCGACTCGGACGGCACCCTGCGCGTGCCGGAGGCCGTCGCGGCGTACGAGGCGCTTCCGGCGGACGAGCGCGCACGCCGCCACACGGCGCGCGCCGAGTACCTCGCCGAGAACGGGGACCAGACATACCGCTACGGCGCAATCCCCTTCCACGCCGAGCGCGGCGTGGACCCGGCGGGAGCCGGGCTGCGGGCCTGCTATGTGGCGGTCGACGAGCTGTTCAAGGTCGGCTTCTACGAGGCGGTGCTGGACCTGGCGCTGCGCGGGCGCGAACTGGTGGCCGACACCAAGCCCGAGGAGTACTACCGGCTGACGCACAAGGTCGGCGCGTGCCTGTCGTACCTGGACCGGGGTGCCGACGCGATCGCGTACCTGCACGAGGAGCGTCAGGGCACGATCGACCCGATCGTGCACATGAACGGCGCCTACCAGCTGGCGATGCTCTACACCCGGTTCCTGCCGAAGAAGGACCACGACGAGCCGGCCGCGATGGCCTGGGTCAACACCGCGCTGGCGCTGGCCGAGAACCAGCCCGACCCGACGCTGCGGGCCCTGTTCCGGGCGTTCATGCGCAACGCGCGGGCGCTGGTCGAGCTGCACAGCCGCAACGCCCAGGGCGCCCTGGACCTGGTCACCGAGGCGATGGAGATCACCGACGCCGAGTGCGGCCCGGACGAGCAGCTGCTGCACCGCTCGGTCCTGCTCTACAACCGCGCGCAGGTGCTGGGGGCGAACGGCGACTACGCCGGTTCGCTGCGGGACTACGACGACCTGATCGGCCGCGACCCGGAGTACGGCGACTACTACTTCGAGCGGGCCGCGCAGCGCCGCGCGTCGGGCGACCCGGACGGGGCGCTGGCCGACTACGCCGAGGCGATCCGGCTCAGCGCGCCGTTCTACGAGGCCCACTACAACCGCGCCGACCTGCTGCGCGAACTGGAGCGGGACGACGAGGCGATGCAGGACCTGGGCTACGCGCTGGAGCTGGAGCCGGACCACGTCGACTCGCTGGTGAACCGGTCGGACCTGCTGCTGAGCCTGGGCGAGGTGGAGCTGGCGCGCGCCGACATCGAGCACGGCCTGGCGGTCGAGCCGGAGAACGCGAACCTGCTGGCGGCCCAGGGGGCTTTGTTCGAGGCCTGCGACGATTCGCAGGGCGCGTTCGCCAGCTACACCGCGGCCCTGGACGCCGACCCGGAGCTGACCGTGGCGTGGGTGAACCGCGCGGTGCTGGCCTTCACCGCGGGCCGCCCGGCCGACGCGCTGGCCGACCTGGACGCCGCGATCGCCCTGGGCGACGACCCGGCGCTGCGCGCGAACCGCGCGATCGCCTTGCAGGACCTGGGCGAGCACGACCGGGCCCTGACCGACCTGGACGCGGCGCTGGCCGAGGCCGGCGACGACCCGGACCTGCTCTTCCGGCGCGGCGTGAGCCGCCAGGCGCTCGGCGACGCGGCCGGTGCCCGGGACGACTGGCGGGCGCACCTGGCGGCATACGGCGAGGAGTCGCCGTTCCTGGAGGAGATCCGCTCGCAGGCCCCGGAGATCGTGGCCCCGGTGGTCGTGAGCCTGCCATGACCACGGCCTCCGCCGCACATTCACCGCGCGGTGCCGTGGGCGGCGGGGCCGGCGTCGGTCGCGCGGGTGACGCCGCCGGCGGCTTGGGTGCCGTCGGCGGCGGGGCTGGTGCGGCTGGCGCGGCGAGCCTCAGCCGTGAAGCCGCCGCCGGCACCATCAGCGCCGCCGACGGCTTCGCCGCCGATCGGGAAGCAGTGCGCTCCGGCCTGCGCTGGCATGCCAAGGGGGTCGCCGTCATCACCGCGGGTGTGCACCAGCCGGTCGGCTTCGCCGCGACGTCGCTGGCCACCGTCTCCTTCGAGCCGCCGGTGCTGTCCTTCGCGGTGCGCAAGCGGTCGGCGTCCTGGCCGGTGCTGGCCGCCGAGGACCGGGTGATGGTGCATCTGCTCGCCGACGACCAGGCGGATCTGGCGCGGTTGTTCGGGGTCTCCGGCGGGGCGAAGTTCGCCGAGGGGATCCGGTGGAGCCGCGGGGCCGAGGGGTTGCCGGTCCTGGACGGGGCGCTGGCGTGGATCATGCTCACCGTCGTGCGGCGGCTGCACTTCGACGGGCACGCGATCGTGCTCGGGCGGATCACCGCGGTACGGGCCTCGGCCGGGCGCCGGCCGCTGATCCACCATGACGGTGCGTACGGCGCCCTGGCCTGAAACCCCGTTCAGGGTTAGTCCCCTGCATAGGGTCTCAGGGTTGTGTGAAAGCGGCGGACGGTAGAAGTTCCCCATAGGTTCACAGAACACCAGTTCTCGATCGTGTCGCCGTTCACCGGGGGGTGCAGGACACATTGGCCACCGACGAATACCGCGTCGAGCTGCTGGGACCGCCGAGGATCCAGGTGGCCGGGGAGGCGATCGACCTCGGCGGCCCGCGGCAGGAGAAGCTGCTGACCGTGCTGGTGCTCGAAGCCGACCGGGTCCTGCCGGTCGAGGCCCTGGTCGACGCGCTGTGGGACGAGGACCCGCCGGCGACGGCGCGGCGCCAGGTCCACAACGCGGTGTCCGAGCTCCGACGGCGCCTGGGCCCGGCGCGCGAGGTCGTGGTCAGCAACCGGTACGGCTACCGGGCCTGCGTGTCCGCCCGGAACGTCGACGTCCACCGCTTCCGGGAACTGGTCGCCGTCGCCGGGCGCGCCGCCTCCGACAAGCGCCCGGCCGAGGCGATCACGGCGTTCGACAGCGCGCTGGGCCTGTGGCGCGGGTCCGCGCTGGCCGGGATGGAGGGCCCTGCGATGCGGCTGGCCGCGGCCCGGCTGGAGGAAGAGCGGCTGTCCGCCCTCGAGCAGCTGGTCGGTCTGCGCCTGGACCAGGGCGGCGGCCCGGATTACGTGCCGGCCCTGCGTGAACTGGTCGCCGAGCACCCGTTCCGCGATCCGTTCCGCGGCCAGCTGATGCTGGCGCTGTACCGGTCGGGGCGGCAGGCGGAAGCCTTGGACGTCTACGAACGAGGCCGGGCCCAGCTGGCCGGCGATCTAGGGCTGGACATGCGGGCCGGCCTGCGACGGCTGCACGAGCTGATCCTGCGCAACGATCCGTCCCTGGACGCGCCCTGCCGCGCGGCGTCGGAACTGTCGATGCCGTCCGCGCCGGCAGCGTCCACCGCGTCGGCCCCCGCCCCGGCACCGCACAAGGCCGTCGTCACGCAGAACCTCCGCACCGAGCAGATCCGCACCACCCCGGGCGACAACTTCCTCCCCTGCCCGGTCCGCGACTTCGTCGGCCGCGAGGACGACCTCGAAGGGCTGACCCGGGCCCTGGTCGCCGACCCGGACAGCGCGGGCGTGGTGTGCCTGGACGGCATGGCCGGCGCCGGGAAGACAGCGCTGGCCCTGCAAGCCGCGCACCTCGTCGCCGACCGGTTCCCGGACGGGCAGTTCTTCGTCGACCTGCGCGCCCACTCGCCGGGCCAGGGACCGCTGCCGCCGGCCACGGCGCTGGACTGGCTGCTGCGCGCCGCCGGATACGGACCGGAGATCCCCGCCGACCCGGCGCAGCAGACGGCCGCCTGGCGCGCGCTGCTGGCCAAGCGCCGAGCCCTGGTGGTGCTGGACGACGCCCTGGACGCCCGCCAGATCAGGCCCCTGATTCCCGGTGCGGGCCGCTCGATGGTGCTGGTCACCAGCCGCAAACGGCTGCTCGACCTGGAAGCCGCGGACACGCACTCGCTGGACGTGCTGTCCGAACAGGATTCCGTGGCGCTGTTCACGCGCATCGTCGGGGACGCCCGGACACAGGCCGAACCCGCGGCCGTCGCCGACATCATCGTGTTCTGCGACCGCCTGCCGCTGGCGATCCGGATCGCCGCCTCGCGGCTGCGGCACCGGCCCGGATGGTCGGTGGCGGACATGGCCGACCGCCTGCGCGGCGGACCCGGCCTGACCGAACTGGTCGCCGGGGACCGCAGCGTGGCCGGCGCGTTCGAGGTCTCCTACCGCCGCCTCGGCCAGCCGGACCAGGACGTCTTCAGGGCCCTGAGTCTGCACCCCGGCCGGGACTTCGACGCCGCCGCCGCGGCCGCGCTGGCCGGCCTGCCGACCGACCGGGCCACGGCCTGCCTGGAACGCCTCGTCGACGTGAACCTGCTGGGCCAGGACCGTTTCGGACGCTACCGGCTGCCCGACCTGATCCGGCGGTACGCGGCGAGCAAGGCGCTGCGGTCGGATTGCCCGGAGCGGCGCGAGGCGGCGCTGGACCGGCTGCGCTCGCACTACCGGCGGCTCGCCGTGGCGGCGATGACGCTGGCCGACCCGGGCTCGGGCTTGTGGACCGAGATCTGGGGCCCGGCCGAGGAAACGCCGGCCGGCGCGCACACTGCGAACGACTCGAACAACACAAGCAACGCGCACACCCCACCCACCGCACACGCCCCGGACACCGGCGGCCTGCCCCGCACCGTCGACGACGTCGTCAGCCTGCTCCGGGACGAGCGCGCGAACCTGACGGCCGTCATCGGCCTGACCGCCTCGGGCCCGCACCCGGAACAGACCTGCCAGTTGGCCGTGGCGACCGCCTCACTGCTGGTCCACGGCGGCTACGCCCAGGAGGCCCTGCCCAGTCTGGAATTGGCGGTCCGCGACGCCACCGCGGCCGCGGACCTCAGAGGGCGGGCAGCGGCCCGACTGCACACCGGTCTGGCGCTGCGAACCCTGGGCCGGCATCAGGAAGCGGTCGAGGCGCTGAAGGCGGCGCTGGCGGAGTTCGACGCCCTCGGCGACCTGCAGGGGATGTCCCGAACGCTGCGCAACCTGGGCTGTGTCCACCACATGCGTGGCGACTTCGACAAGGCCCTGCACCACTACCAGCGGGCTTTGGAACTGGCCCGCAAGATCGGCGCGGGCCGCGACGAGGCGGCGGCGCTGGCGAACATCGGCTCGCTGCTGGGGTGCATGCACAAGCACGAGGAAGCGCTGTGGCACCACGAGCAGGCCCTGACCCGCAGCGAGGAACTCGCCAACCCCTACCTGCAAGTCATAGCCCTGACGAACATCGGCGTGGCACGGTCCAGGCTCGGCGACGGGGTCCACGCCCGCACCGCCCTGCACCGCGCCCTGGAACTGGCCGCGCGGATCGGCGCCCGGCACGTCGAGGGCGGCGTGTGCTGCTCGATCGCCGACCTGCTGCACCGCGACGGCGACCACGCCGGCGCGCTGCCGTGGGCGCGGCGGGCGCTGGCCGTGGCCGCGCAGAGCGACAACCCCATTCTGGAGAGCACCACCTGGAACCTCATCGGCAGGCTCCAGTTCGGACTCGGCCACCTGGCGGCGGCCCGCGCCAGCCATCTCAGGGCCCTGTCGTTGTGCCGGGACCGGGGCATCCGCTACGAGGAGGCCGTGGCCTGGGAAGGCCTGGCGGCGGTCGCCCGCGGCGACGGCGACTCCGAGGTCGCCGGCGACTACGCGGACCAAGCCGTCGCGATGTTCCACGACGCGGACTCCGACCGGGCCGCCGCCGTGCTGGCGGCGGCCCTGGCAGCGGGCTGATCAGCCCTGTAGCTCGTTCCCTGTAGCTCGTTCCCTGTAGCTCGTTCCCTGTAGCTGGTTCTCTGTAGCCCGTTCTCTGCAGCCCGTTCTATTCGGTCGCACCGTTACCCGAAGCGGACGCTCTCCGGTCCGGCCGGTCGCATCCCCAGGCGGGCCGCCGCGTCGGCCGCGTGCCGGCGAGAAGTCACGGCCAGCTTGGTCAGGACTGCCGCCACGTGGTGCTCCGCGGTGCGGGTCGACACGCTCAGGCGCTCGGCGATGGCGGCGTTGCTCAGCCCCGCGGACAACAACATCAGCACCTCCGCCTGCCGCGATGTCAGTCCGGCCGGGTGGTTGACCGACGCCGGGCGCGGCCCGCGCTGCACGACCAGTCCGCGGAACCGGCGCAGCCGACGCCGCAGCCGGCGCGCGAGAGGGTCGGCGCCCAACGCGCTGGACAGTTCCAGAGCCCGTGCCAGATCCTCGGGGAGGTCACTGCAAGCAAGAGCCTCGGCCTGCTCATAGCCGCAGCCCAGGAGAGCCCAGGCTTTCGCCGCCGTCTGGCAATCCCCTGCCAACAGCAGACGGTAGGGCTCGGCGAACCAACTGGCGACCGGCGCCGGCGTCCCGGCCCTGCGCAGCCACCAGGCCAGCTCGCCGGCGAACCACGGGTGGCGGGCGCGCCAGGCCTGGCCGAAGGCCGCCACCAGCCGGTCGACGCGCAGGGTCTCCCGGTCCGAGAGCCAGAAGTGTTCGGCTTCGGCGACCGTGGCCAGCACGACGGCCTGGAGCTCGCCCGCCGCCTCGGCGATCCGGACGGCCCGGTGGGCCGGTTCGCTCGCACCGGCCAAGCCCTGCCGGGCACGGAGCCGCGCGAGGGTGCTCAGCGCGGGAACGGCGGTCGGGCCGGTGAACCCGATCCGCTGGAGTGATTCCTCCGCGTCGCATAGCGCGCCATTCCAGTCGCCCCACTCAAGGCGGAGCCAGGAGCGCAGGGCGAGGAGTTGGCCGGAGTGGTGCGGCGGGGCGAGGGCGAGAACCGTCGGTTGCAGCGCGTCGTCGAGCACTGCGGCAGCGGCTGCGTGCTCACGGTGCACGATGTCATGGCCGGCCAGCATGGCGGCCGCGTGTCCGGCCTCGTCACCGAGCCCGTGCTCCAGCGCGATCAGCCAACCCCGAGCCACCTCGGACCGGCCGTCGGCCTCGCCTCCCGCGAGCTTCGCAGAACCCAGAGCTATCAACGCGGCGGACCCGGCTCGCGGATCGTCAGCGGTTTCGGCAGCCCGGATCGCCCGGTTGGCGGACTCGAGCGCCGACGCCGGATGCGGGACGAGCACCTCCAGGCGCGACAGCTCCGCATGCGCCAGCGCGAGCGCGGCCGCATTCCCAACCCTGTCAAGCAAATCGGCGGCCCGGCCGGCGGCTTCCCACGCGGCGGGCCGGTCCCCGACCAGCCAGAGCGCACGCGCCAGGCGACGCAGTGCCCGCCCGGCCCGGTCGGCCCGGTCGGCCCGGTCGGCGGCCTCCCAGGCCGAGACCGCGTCGCGTCCCGCCGCACACGCTTCCCTCAGGCGACCGCTCAGATAGGCCTGCTCGGCCAACGCGTCCAGCAGCTCGCCGCGACCCGCGTGATCGAGCGGATCGGTGTGCGCGAGCGCTGCCTCGTAGAGCCCGATCGCCGTCTCCGACGCCCCGCAGTCGGCGGCTTCCCGGGCGGCGTGCGGGGCATGGCGCCGGATCACGTCGTCGTCGTCGCAGCCGATCGCGTGGAAAACCAGGCGGGCAGCGGTGACGCCGGGCCGGTCCGGGTGGGCGACGAGAGCTCGCAGCAGGTCGCGGTGGAGCGCGCGGCGGGTGAACAGCGGCGTCAGATCGCGGACGACCTGCTTCAGGATCCCGTGCCGGAAGTCGATCCGGCCGGCCCTGCGCACGAGCAGCCCGGAGGCCAGGCACTCGTCCGCCGCCGCTTCGTCGCCGCCCTCCAGTGCCTCCAGCGTCCCCAGCGTCCCCAGCGTCCCCAGCGTCCCCAGCGTCCCCAGCGGTTCCAACGCTCCCGACGCTTCCAGCGTCTCCAGCAGCCACGGCTCCACGCCGTCCGGTGCGAGAGCGACGAGGTGTGCCACCTTCCGCGCAGCCGGCCGCAGCTCGGCCATGCGGGACGCGGCCAACGCGCCGAGCCGGGACGCGGCGTCCGGCATGCCCGATGCACCCGGCCCATCCGGTTCGGCCCCGCAGGCGAGGATCTCGTTCGCCAGCAACGGATTCCCGCCGCTGAGCCGGTACAGGCCCGGGTCCGGCCGTCCGGCGTCCCGCGCCAGCTCGGCCACGGCGAAGGGCGAGAGCAGGGGCACCGCGAGGTAGGTGACCGCGTGCGCCGGAACCGCCGCAAGCATCGCACTGAGCCGATGCCCCGGCGGCACCTGCTCGGTCCGGCAGGTCATGATGAACAGGGCCGGACATCGCTCCAACCGGCGCCCGATCGCGGTCAGCATGTCGACGGCGGCCTCGTCGGCCCATTGCAGGTCCTCCAGGACCACCACCAGCCCGCCGTGTTCCCGGGCCAAGCGGGCCAGGCCGTCCGCCAGGGCCATCGGATTCTTCGCGGCCTTCGCCTCCAGACCGGCCTGCCGGGCGAGGTCCCGCCACAGCGCCCGGCTCCGAGGGCGTCCGACCGCCGGATCGCAGCACCCTGCCAGGAAACGAACCCGCCCGCGGTGCCGGTCGGCAAAGCGGTGTATCAGGGTGCTCTTACCGATCCCGGCCTCGCCGGTCACCCAGGCGATCCGGCCGGCGTCGCGGCTGGCGGCCAGCAAGGCGTCCAGATCAGTGAGGATGGCCTCGCGTTCTACGGGTCCCAGTGGTGGCAGCGGTGCTAGCTTGAAAAGGGGCGGTGGCGGGGACGGCTCGAGTGCGCTCGGAGCAGACAGTGAAGTCACCACGCCACCGTGGCTCGGCACCCGCCGGGAATCGCACGACCCTGACATCGGTCGGACCTCGGTGACACTGGCGCGCCATCGGTCGTGCATCGTGAAGTGATGACGGGGCCTTGTCTGACTCTGGGACCCTCCCTTCTCCAAATGTCAGACATTCGGCTGCCATACAGATCATGGACGAGATCAAACCTCCCCAGCGCGTGGCGAGCCTGGCATCGCAGCTGGTGGCCAGCCTGCGCGAACTGATCGAGAGCGGCGAGTGGCCGGTCGGGATGCGGATCCCGCCCGAGCAGGTCCTCGTCGAGCAGCTGGGCGTCGGCCGGTCCGCGCTGCGCGAGGCGCTGGGTGCGCTCTCGCATCTGGGGCTGCTGGAAGCGCGGGTCGGCGACGGGACATACGTGCGCGCCTCCAGCGAGCTCCAGTCGGTGATGGTGCGGCGGGCGAGCGCGGGGCGGCGGGACGAGGTGCTCGAACTGCGTGCGGTCCTGGAGGAGTACGCCTCCGGGATCGCCGCGCTCCGGCGCAGCGAGGACGACGTCCGGCGGCTGCGGGAGCTCTCGGAGGTCATGGCGAAGGCCAGCACCCCCGACGACATGGCCGCGCTGGCGGGAGCGGACGGCACGTTCCACCGGACCGTGGTGCAGGCCAGCGGGAACAGTCTGCTGATCGAGGTCTACGACTACCTCGGCACCGCCCTGGCCTCGGCCCTCGGCGGCCTGCCCTGGTCCGACAGCGCCGCCGCGGAGCACGCCGAGCAGCACCGCCTTCTGGTCGACGCCATCGAGGCCCGCGACGAGGACGAGGCGCGCCGCGCCGCCGCGGCGATCGTCGGGCTCACCCGGAACCACCCCCCGGACCGCTAGGGGGAACGGAACGATGGACATGAGCACGACCACAAACGGGGGCACCGGCGCGGGCACGGACCTTTCAGTCCCGGCCCATATATCGCCGACCGCTTCCCTGGACCGCGATCACCCTGGTGGCCACGGCAACGACCCCGGCGGCGAGAACAGCCCCGACCGCCGAACCCGCCACGCGGTGGCGCCGAGCCTGCTGATCGGCATCGTCCTCGTCGCGGCGAACCTGCGCACCCCGCTCACCGGCGTCGGCGCGCTGCTGCCGACGATCCAGCACGGCAGCGGCCTGTCCGAGGGCTGGAGCGGCCTGCTCAACACCCTGCCACTGCTGACGTTCGCGGCGACCTCTCCGCTGGTCGCCCGGGCATCGCATCGGTTCGGCACGTCGCGGCTGCTGGCCGCCGCGCTCGCCGCGCTGGGCGCCTCGCTCGTCGTCGCCGCCGGCTTCGCGCTCCTGGCGCTGTCACCGTCGGCCTACCTGGCAGCCTGCACTCTGATGGGACTCGGCGGCGGCACGACGCTGGTGCTCGCGCTGACGTTCCAGAGCCAGCGCGCGGGCAGCGCCGGGGACGCGGCGGCACTGGCAGGCATGGCGCAGTCGATCGGTTACCTGGTCGCCGCCACCGGACCGCTCCCGCTCGGCATCCTGCACCACGGCGATCAGGGCTGGACGCTGCCGCTGTCGCTGCTCGTGGTGCTCAGTGTCCTCATGGCCCGGCACCGGATACGGAGCGGGACGCGACCGCCAGGTGCACGACTAGACCGGTCCGCCCGGGCCGAGCGACCAGGGGAAACGGTGAGCAACCCACGGATTCTCAGGGCCTGACAACACCGGGGTTCGCGACTCATGCCATTGACCCTCCGGGGCCGCGCTGCTACGTTCCGCTTAAATACGAACCCTGAATCGCTTGAGCCTCGGGCAACGCTCGGGCGAGGACCGGGGCCCGACCCTTTCTCTCAGGGTGGCGTATCCCCACATCACCGTCGATCCGCTGACGGTTTCCTCCGGGTCGCCCGGAAAGCATCGTGAGTCCTCCGGCCCGCCGGCGTGCCGGAAAACGGACGCGATGCCCCGGCGCGGCCCCCGACCTCGCCGCCGGACACCCGACACCGGTGTCGGACCGCCGCCCGAGCAAGCCCAGGCTCGCCCGGCCCGTCCGCGGCCGTTTCGAACTCGTCACACCGCACCGCGGCCCGGCCACCAGCCCGGTCGTCCCCACAGATCCGCCCACTCGGAGGATTTCAGTGACAGCTCGTATCAGGCTCCTGCTCTCCATGCTCGCCGCGCTCCTGCTGGCCATGGCCGTGCCCTCGTTCGCCGACGCGAACGCCTCGGTCGCGGCCACCACCTTCGCGCACCCGATGTTCGTGCCCGGGCACGCCGCGCCCGGCCTGCACCCGGACCTCGTGCCCTCCGGCTACGGACCGTCCGACCTGCAGTCCGCGTACAAGCTGCCCTCGGGCACCAACGGCGCGGGCCGGACCGTGGCCATCGTCGACGCCAACAACGACCCGACCGCCGAGGCCGACCTCGGCGTGTACCGGGCGCAGTACGGCCTGCCGGCGTGCACCACGGCCAACGGCTGCTTCAAGAAGGTGAACCAGACCGGCGGCACGAGCTACCCGCCGACCGACCCCGGCTGGGCCACGGAGATCTCGCTGGACCTGGACATGGTCTCGGCGGTCTGCCCCAAGTGCCACATCCTGCTGGTCGAGGCCACCTCGGCGTCCTACGCCAACCTGGGCGCGGCGGTGAACGAGGCGGCGGCGCTGCACGCCAGCACGATCTCCAACAGCTACGGCGGCGGCGACCTGGCCGACACCTCGGCCCCGTACTACAACCACCCCGGCATCATGATCACCGCCAGCTCCGGTGACGGCGGCTACGGCGTGGAGTTCCCGGCGTCCTCGCGCTACGTCACCGCGGTCGGCGGCACCACCCTGACCCGCGCCTCCAACTCACGCGGCTGGACCGAGTCCGCCTGGTCCGGCGCCGGCTCCGGCTGCTCGGCCTACAACCCGGCCCTGAGCGGCCAGGCCGGCTTCAACACCGGCTGCGCGCGGCGCGCCGTGGCCGACGTCTCGGCCGTGGCCGACCCGAACACCGGCGTCGCGGTCTACGACTCGACCCCGTACAACGGCAGCAGCGGCTGGCAGGTCTACGGCGGCACCTCGGTGGCCTCGCCGGTCATCGCCTCGGTGTACGCCCTGGCCGGCAACGCCGCGAGCATCAACAACAACTACCCTTACACCCACGACTCCGCGAGCACCTTCTTCGACGTCACGACCGGCTCCAACGGCTCGTGCTCGCCGACCCAGCTGTGCCACGCGCGCACGGGCTGGGACGGCCCGACGGGCCTGGGCACGCCGAACGGCGTCGGCGGGTTCTGATTCAGCGTGTTCTGATTCAGCGTGTTCTGATTCAAGCGGCAATCGCTGACGAACGATGAGCGGTGTGGTGGCGGCATCTGTGCCGCCACCACACCGCACGTGGCCGGGACCGCGTTCAAGCCAGCCCTCTGGCTTTGAGGACGCGCCGTTCCAAAGGGGCGAAGAGCAGTTGGTTGACCGTCACGCCGACGGCCAGGATGAGCACGATCGCCGCGAAGGCGCCGGACATGTCGTTGGCGTCCTGGGAGTTCTTCAACAGGAATCCCAGTGAGTGGCCCAGGCTCGCGGACTGGACGATGATTTCCGAGGCCAGAAGGGACCGCCAGGCGAAGGCCCAGCCTTGGCGCAGCCCGGCGATATAGCCGGGTAGAGCAGCCGGTAGGAGCACGTGCCGCACCGAGGCCAGTCCGCGGGCGCCGATGTTGTGGCCGACGCGCAGGTACAGCGGCGGTACCTGGTCCAGGCCGGACATGACACCGACGGAGATTGAGGGCACCGCGCCGAGTAGCACGACGGTGTAGAGCATGGCCGGGGTGGGGCCGAAGAACATCAGGGCCGGCGGGACCCAGGCGACTGAGGGCAGGGATTGCAGGCCGGACAGGATGGGTCCGAGGCCCGCGCGTACGGTTTTGAAGCGGCTGACCAGGATGCCGAGCGGGGTGCCGATGGCGACGGAGGCGCCGAAGCCGACGGCGCCGTGGGCGATGCTGTGACCGACGGCTCCCATGGCATCGCCTTGGGAGAAGGTGTCCTTCAGTGAGGAGAAGACTTCCGAAGGTCCGGGCAGCTTCCAGTCCGGCCAGATCTTCGCCGCGTAGAGGATCTGCCACACGGCCAGGATCAACGCGACGGCGATGATCGGCGGTAAGAC